>NZ_JACJDO010000059.1:0-16280 GCF_014163535.1 Pseudoalteromonas sp. SR45-4 | reverse complement strand
TAGCGTCTCAAGGGATGCGTATAATACATCCTTTATTTTTCGAGTCAATACTTTGTTTTAAACTTTCTTTCGACAATTTAAAACCGAAGTTTTATTTAACTCTCTGAGTAGTTCGCGTCTCGCTAGGCGTTGACGTTTCCCGTCTCAGTGGGGTCGCATTATAGGGAGATCCGAAAACAGATCAACTGTTTTTTAAAGAAAACTTGAAATAAACTGCTGTTCGCTGAGTATTTGAGCTAAACACGTTAAAAATACAACATAACTAGCAAGCTATTAACAACTAAAGATATTTTTATACCTTCTCATATTTAAAAGTAGGGTTAAACGATCTTTATATAAAGGCTAATGCCCCAGATGATCACGACGATCGACAATGCAAGTGTTACTGCAGCAGATCCCATATCTTTGGCTCTACCTGATAATACATGCCGCTCTGTGCTTACCCGATCGGTTAGGGCTTCAATTGCGGAGTTTAATAATTCGACTATAAGCATAATCAGTAGCGTACTAACAAGTAGTGCCCAATGAAGTAATGACGAAGCTAACCAAAATGATAGTGGTAACAAAATAATGCATAGGAGTAGCTCTTGTCTAAATGCGACTTCTTCTTTAAACGCGGCTTTAAAGCCAAGGTACGAACAATAGCTTGCTTTAAAAACACGCTTGAGACCGAGGCCATTTGGTTTTAATACATCTTTCATTAATAAACTCTATAAATGAAGGTCAAAATAAAGCCCCGCATTGCGAGGCTTTTATTTACGCTACACCGTATTGGTCGCGGTAAGCTTTAACTGAGGCTAAATGCTGATCCATAGTCCCTTGGCTTTCAAGGTAACTAATTAGATCTGCTAGTTTTACAATAGAGATGACTTTGGTATTAAAGTCTCGTTCAACTTCTTGAATAGCTGATAACTCGGCTTTACCTTTTTCTTGGCGATCAAGGGCGATCAATACACCACTTAGATCTGCGCCATTCTCTGCGATAATTTCCATCGACTCACGAATAGCAGTGCCGGCGGTGATCACATCATCCACTAGCATGATTTTACCTTTAAGTTCAGAGCCTACTAATGTGCCACCCTCACCGTGTGCTTTTTTCTCTTTACGATTAAAACAATAAGGTACATCTTTATTGTAATGATCTGCTAGAGCAACTGCGGTTGTCGTTGCAATAGGAATACCTTTATAAGCAGGGCCAAATAATACATCGTACTCAATGGCGGCATCTTCTAATGCTGCAGCATAAAAACGGCCTAAACGCGCTAAATCTCGTCCTGTATTAAATAAACCAGCATTAAAAAAGTACGGGCTAGTGCGGCCTGACTTTAAAGTAAATTCACCAAACTTTAATACCTGCTTTTCTAAAGCGAACTCAATAAACTCTATTTGATAATCTTTCATATACAGTGATCCTTTGCGTTATGCTAATGCTTGCTTTTGTACGTCGATAATTTCACGAATAGAGTGCTTAGCTAATGTAAGTAACTCATCGAGTTCGTCGAACGAAAACGGTTCACCTTCGGCAGTTCCTTGAATTTCGATAATTTTGCCGGTTTCGGTCAGAATGACGTTCATATCGGTTTCTGCTGCTGAATCTTCTATGTACTCTAGATCACTAATGGCTTGGCCTTTATAGATGCCTACCGAAATTGCTGCAATCATGTATTTAAGTGGGTTTGAATTGATCATCCCTTTAGCACGCATATGCGTAAGTGCGTCAACTAATGCAACACAGGCACCACTAATAGATGCGGTACGTGTTCCGCCATCAGCTTGAATAACATCGCAATCAATAGTAATAGTGTTTTCGCCAAGCGCTTTTAAATCAACAGCAGCACGAAGTGCACGCGCAATTAAGCGTTGAATTTCCATAGTACGACCGCCTTGTTTTCCACGCGCCGCTTCACGGGCATTACGTGTGTGCGTTGCACGCGGTAACATACCGTATTCTGCATTGATCCAACCTTTACCTTGGCCTTTCATAAAACGAGGTACACCCGATTCAACTGTGGCAGTACAAAGCACCTTAGTATTACCAAACTCAACAAGTACTGAGCCTTCTGCATGCAAAGTATAATTACGTGTAAATGTAACAGGTCTAATTTGGTTAGCTGTTCTTTCGCTTGGACGCATTGACGATCCCCTTAATTCAGAATTTGCGACATTATAAGTGCATGTCGGTGTAGATGCCATGCTGATTGTAAAATATTCAGTCTATTAAATTTTCCCTAGAGCTTAAGCAGTGTTACGGTATAATCATTGTAATATTGTATTTATTAATTTTAGGAAACTATCCATGATCCACAGTATGACTGCTTACGCGCGTCGCGAAATAAAAGGCGATTGGGGCACCGGCACTTGGGAAGTTCGTTCAGTGAACCAGCGCTACCTTGAAACATTTATTCGTGCACCAGAGCAATTTCGTGGCATGGAGCCAGTAATTCGTGAGCGCTTACGTAAACATTTACAACGCGGTAAAGTTGAAGTTTTCTTAAAGTTTGTAGCAAACCCTGCGCATGTTGGCGAGCTGTCAATTAATGAAGCACTTGCAGAGCAGCTAATAAATAGTGCTAAGTGGGTACAACAACACAGTGATGGTGACATTAACCCAGTTGATATACTACGCTGGCCTGGTGTTATGGAAGCACAAGAGCTTGATATGGATAGTGTAAATACTGCACTTATTGCAGGCTTTGACCAAGTAGTAGAAGATTTTAAATCTGCACGTGGTGATGAAGGTGAAAACCTACAAGAAATGATAGCTACTCGCCTTGAAGCTATTTTAGAGCAAGTAGCTATTGTAGAAACGCACATGCCTGAAATTGCCAAATGGCAGCGCGAAAAGTTAGCGCAAAAACTCGAAGATTTAACGGCTAATATTGACGAATCACGCCTTGAACAAGAGCTTATTTATTTAGCCCAAAAACAAGATGTGGCTGAAGAATTAGATCGCTTAAAGTCGCATGTTAAAGAAACCAAAAAAATTCTTACAAAAGGCGGGGCATGTGGTCGTCGTTTAGACTTTATGATGCAAGAGTTTAACCGCGAAGCAAACACATTAGCATCTAAGTCTATCAATAGTGACATTACTACTGCCGCTGTAGAGCTAAAAGTGCTGATTGAGCAAATGCGTGAGCAAATTCAAAATATTGAGTAATGCTTTAATGTTCAAGCCTTAAAATTGAGCACTAAGAGTTAATTAAAGTGCAATAGTGTTATTAAAGGCTTGAGTTATTTATAACTCAAGCCTATTTATTTTAGATAGAGAAAAACATGGCTCAAACTCGCGGAAACTTATTTATTTTATCGGCACCATCGGGAGCGGGTAAATCAAGCTTAATAAATGCGTTATTGAAAAAGCATGCGGATATGAAGGTATCTGTATCACACACGACTCGCGCTAAACGACCTGGTGAAGAAAATGGTGTACATTACCATTTTGTATCAACCGATGAATTTAAAGTACTTATAGCTAAAGAGGACTTTTTTGAATGGGCGCAAGTGTTTGATAACTACTATGGCACATCAAAACAAGCTATTGAGTCGCAACTAGATGCTGGTATTGACGTGTTTTTAGATATTGATTGGCAGGGCGCGCAGCAAGTGCGTAAAATTATGCCTAGTGTACAAACTATTTTTATTTTACCGCCTTCAAAAGCAGAACTAGAGCAACGCTTGAATAACCGTGGCCAAGACTCGCAAGAAATTATTGCTGGGCGTATGGCACAAGCGCAATCTGAAACGTCACATTACAACGAATACGACTTTGTAATTGTTAATGATGACTTTGATACTGCACTAACCGACATAGAAACAATTGTTATGGCGCAGCGTTTAACATTAAAAATGCAAAGCGTTCGTCATCAAAGTTTACTAAATAGCTTACTTAAATAATGTAAGCTTTGCTTATATTGCTATTAAGCAAGTAAAACAGATAAAAATTAACCACTGGCTATTGGCGAAACAGGCTGCTTGCAGTAAACTACGCCTTTGCTTTTAAATTATTTTGGAGTGCTGAGATGGCCCGCGTAACAGTTGAAGATGCAGTAGATGCAATTGGTAATCGTTTTGACTTAATTTTAGTTGCGGCCCGTCGTGCCCGTCAAATTGCTGTTGGTGGTAAAAGACCACTAGTAGACCCTGAAAACGATAAGCCTACGGTAATTGCTTTACGTGAAATTGAATTAGGTTTGGTAGATAGCTCATCAATGGACGTTATTGATCGTGAAGAGCAACAACATCAAGAAGCAGCTGAATTAGCTGCTGTTGCTGCTATTGTTGGTGGCAACCAATAATCGACCTCCCGGTCTGATTTTAGCCAACGGCGCAGTATTTCTTCACTAGCCGTTGGCAATCCTGTCTTTTCATCGTATATTCTTAACTTACCGTTTCCTATTTGCTTCACAAGAACATTGGAGTGTGAATGTATCTTTTTGAAGGTCTTAAAAAGAAAATCTCAGAATACTTGCCAGCCGCCGACGTTGAGCTGGTGCAAAAAGCCTATGTGGTAGCCCGAGAGGCCCATGAAGGACAAACTCGTTCAAGTGGCGAGCCCTACATAACTCATCCTGTTGAAGTAAGCCAAATTCTTGCAAGTATGCATCTTGACCATGAAACACTTATGGCTGCGTTGATGCATGATGTTATTGAAGATACTAATTTTAGCCAGCAAGACTTAGCTGAAATTTTTGGTGATACTGTTGCTGAATTAGTTGAAGGGGTAAGTAAGCTCGATAAACTTAGCTTTAAAGATAAAAAAGAATTCCAAGCTGAGAATTACCGCAAAATGATTATGGCAATGACCCAAGATATTCGGGTTATTTTAATCAAGCTTGCCGATCGTACGCACAATATGCGCACATTAGGCTCACTACGCCCTGATAAGCGCCGCCGTATTGCCCGCGAAACATTAGAAATTTATGCGCCAATAGCCAATCGTTTAGGTATTCATGATATTAAAAATGAGCTAGAAGACTTAGGTTTTCAGGCTTTATATCCGATGCGTCATCGTGCACTTAAATCTGAAGTAGCTAAAGCACGAGGTAATCGCAAGGAAGTTATTTCTAACATTCAAAACGAAATAGAAATGCGTCTTGAGCAATCAGGAATAAAGGCAACTGTGTCTGGCCGCGAAAAGCATATTTATAGCATTTATAAAAAAATGCTTAATAAAGAGCTGCTATTTAATGAAGTAATGGATATTTATGCGTTTAGAATCGCGGTTGAATCTATGGATATCTGTTATCGCGTTTTAGGCGTAGCGCATAATTTATATAAACCAATTGAAACACGCTTTAAAGATTATATTGCCGTGCCAAAAACAAATGGCTACCAGTCTTTACATACCTCTTTGGTGGGTCCGCATGGGATTCCGGTTGAAATTCAGATCCGTACCCATGATATGGATCATATGGCAGATAAAGGGGTCGCTGCACATTGGATGTATAAAAAAGCAAATGATGGTGGCGCTGGAAGTACTGCACAGCAACGTGCACGCCAATGGATGCAAAGCCTGTTAGAGTTACAGCAAAGCGCTGGCTCGTCGTTTGAGTTTGTTGAAAATGTAAAAACTGAATTATTCCCTGAAGAAATTTACGTATTTACACCTGATGGTCGTATTATTGAGCTGCCTATGGGCGCAACAGCGGTTGATTTTGCTTATGCGGTGCATACTGACGTGGGCCACACTTGTGTTGGCGCACGTGTTAATCGCAAACCTTACCCGTTGAGTAAACCAATTGATACAGGGCAAACGATAGAAATAATTACCAGCTCTGGCGCTCACCCTAATGCAACTTGGCTAAACTTTATTGTTACAGGTAAAGCGCGCTTAGGGGTTCGTAATTACCTTAAAAGCCAGCATCACGAAGAAGCACTCCTTTTAGGCCGACGTTTACTCGATTCTGCATTGGGTGAAAGTAAGCTCGACAGTATTGCCCAAGAAAATATCGACAGAGTACTTAAAGAGCATGAGCTCACTACAGTACAAGCGTTATTAGTTGAGATTGGTTCTGGCAATTTAATGAGTATGCTAATTGCAAAACGTTTATTGCAAAACGAGGATGGTGATGTAGCCAATATTGCCAAGCACGCCAAAGCAACCATTATTGGTACTGAAGGCATGCTAGTTAACTATTCTAAATGCTGCCGCCCTGTTCCTGGTGATGCTATTACTGCACACATCAGCCAAGGTAAAGGACTAACAGTTCATCGCCAAGAATGTAAAAACATTCGTGGGTGGGAAAATGATCGCTCTAAATACTTAGTGGTTAAATGGGATGACAACCCTGAAAAAGAATATATTGCGGCTTTACGTGTTGAAATTATTAACCACCAAGGTGCACTCGCTAAGTTAACTAATGTGGTTGCGACAACACAAGCTAATATTGTAGAAATTGCCACCGATGAAAAAGAAAGTAATTTATACGTGATAGATTTAGGGATTACCGTTAAAAACCGTATCCATGTTGCTAATATTATGCGTCGCATTCGTGTGATGCCTGATGTGCAAAAAGTCTATCGTAAAAAGTAAAATAGGAAACACATGAATAAAGCATTTATCTCTACCGACAAAGCACCTGCTGCAATTGGCACTTATAGCCAAGCAGTTAAAGTAGGCACTGCTGTTTATTTATCTGGTCAAATACCCTTAGTACCTGAGACGATGGAAGTCATATCAGAAGACTTTGCGCAGCAAACACACCAAGTATTTAAAAATATTGCTGCGGTATGTGAAGAAGCAGGTGGTCAAATTCAAGACTTAGTAAAAGTGAATATTTACCTTACCGACTTATCTAACTTTGCAATAGTTAACGAAGTAATGAGCCAATACTTTAAAAAACCATACCCTGCCCGTGCAGCTATTGGTGTAAGAGCTTTACCTAAAAATGTACAAGTTGAAATTGATGGAATTATGGAGTTACCTTCCACTAACTAACTTACTCTAAGAGCTATAGCCAAAGCTGTAGCTCTTATTCTGCTACTTCCTGCGCATTATTACCCCTAATTCTTGACTCAAAAGTAAATTTCTAGCACTCTATTAACAAACTTAGCTTTGATAATAAAAAGGATTAACCCGTGTTTAAGCTTGCTCATAACGGAAATGTATTACTTGATATCGGTAAGCACTCACCCCCTTCAGCCGCTTTTATTATTAAAGCACTGGAAGAGTCGAATTTTTGTGATTGTAAAATAGATTATGACTCTATTAATAACTTTTTTAAAAGTAAAAACCCTGAGCCTATTTTGGTAGTAGCAACTAAGCACGATGCAACATTAAGCGTGACTATTAGTGATGACAAAATGCTCGCTATTGGCGAATTAACCTTGGCTCAAGGCGGTAATGTTCTTAGTTTAGATGATGCAAAAATACAGCTGGTAAAAGCGCGGGTAGCAAGAGGTTATAAACAAGCTTTTTTAGAGCAACTCCTACAAAAACAATTTGAAATGCCTGCAGGAAGCTCAACTAAAGGTATTTTAGCTAAAGGCAGATTACCTATTGATGGCCAAGATACTAAATTTAATACTTTAGTAAAAACACTTAAAGATCGCCTAAAAGCGCCAAAACTAAAAGATGATGGCAGTGTTGATATGCGCGACTTTGGTAAATTAGCCAGTGTACATCCTGGCGAAAGACTTATTCGCCAGCAACCAGCCACGCCAGGTAAAGAAGGGTTTAATGTACTTGGCGACTTACTCCCAGCTAAATCAGGCGAGATACTTTCTTTAGTTTCTGGTGAAGGCACTGAAATATCAAAATCTAACCCACTTGAACTTGTCTCTACTATTGCTGGTGTACCGGTTGAAATAAATAATGGCATGCGTGTTGATGATATTTTTACCATATCGGAAGTTACAGTAAAAAGTGGTCATATTGATTTTAATGGCAGCGTTATTGTTAGTGGCAACATTGAGCCAGGTATGCGAGTAAAGGCTAAAGGCGATATTACTATTTTTGGTACTGTTGAGTCTGCACAGTTAACAGCCGATGGTAACATTACCGTAAAACAAGGGATTATTGGCCATTATAAACCTGAAGATAAATCACTCTCTTGCACGCTCAACTGCAAAGGTGACATCTATATTTCACATGCACAATATAGCTACCTTGAAGCAACTAATATACTCATTGAACGCCAAGCAAGTCACTGCTCAATAAAGGCTGTTAATCTACTACAAGTTGGTCAAGCAGAGCTCCCCAAGGGTAGACTGTTTGGCGGAGAAGTGCTAAATGCAACAACCCTTATTGCTGGGGAAATAGGCAATGAATCGGGGGCAAAAATGGTCATTAACTTAGCTGCATCGGGGGCCGAAATCACTGCTGATACCGATAATTGCTTTCAAGACTTAGCAAATACCGATAAACAACTTGATACCTTACAAGCCGCATTAGAAAAAGCCGATTTACTTAAGGATATAGAAAAAAAGAATATGCTTATTGGGAAAATTGGCGCGACTCAACAGCATTACTGCCAACAAGCCGAGCAGTTAGAAAAGCGCTTATCAAACCTAGAAAATAATTTACATGATTTATTGAATAATGCCAATTTAGCAGTTAACAGTGTTTTACATTCAGGTGTAGTGATACATATTTTTGATAAAGTACTCAAAACAACGCGAACTTATCCTCCGTGTAGTGTAAAGCTACAAAATAATAAAATTGAGGTAGAATTTAAAACGCATTAAAAATGAGTGCTTTTGAAGCACTCATTAAATCAACCTACTTAACTAAGGGGCTATTTAAATTTGTTAAATTGCCCAAGCAGTTATGCTAATTGGCCTTATTATTTATAACAAGCCATCAAATGCAGCATGAGTTTGTTGCGGCCATGCACTCACTTGTACTTGGCCAATATGTGGTTTTTGTAATAACAACATAACAAGACGAGATTGACCAATACCACCACCAATTGTTTGCGGAAATTTATTTTGTATTAATGCCTTATGCCAATCAAACTCTAAACGGTCTTCGTCACTCGTCATACTTAATTGTTTTTGCAACACATCTGGACTAACGCGGATCCCCATAGAAGATAGCTCAAATGCGTCTTCTAATAATGGGTTCCACACTAAAATATCACCATTTAATCCTGCGTATTTGTCACAGGTTGGCGTTGACCAGTCATCGTAGTCTGGTGCTCTTACATCATGAATTTTACCATCACTCAATTTACCACCAATGCCAATTAAAAATACCGCCCCGTACTCTTGTGCAATCGCTTTTTCTCGTTGCTTAGCACTAAAATCTGGGTACATTTCTCGCAGCTCTTCGCTATGTACAAATGTAATACTGCTTGGCAAAAATGGCGTAATACCAAATTTATCGCTAACAAATTGTTCCGTTTTTTTAATACCGGTATAGATTGCTTCAACTGTTTGTTTAAGTATCGTTAGTGTGCGCTCGCTATCTTGGCAGATCACCTTTTCCCAATCCCATTGATCAACATATACTGAGTGAATAGGACTCAACGAGTCTTCATCTGGGCGTAACGCCTTCATTTGTGTATAAATGCCTTCACCATGAGAAAAGCTATGATCTCCTAATGTTTTACGTTTCCACTTTGCAAGTGAGTGCACTACTTCGTAACGGCTATCTGGAATAGCTTTTATATTTACAGCTACCGCATTTTCATGGCCACTTAAGTTGTCTTGAGTGCCATCGCCCACTCGAGCAAGTATAGGAGCTTGTACTTCTATTAATCCTAATTGCTGCTCTAGTTGCTGTGAAAAAAAATGCTTAACTTGACTTATTTGCTGCTGCTGCTGCACATAAAGTGAACTCATAATAATTGGCCTCATTCCCAGTTATTGTACTTTCGTAACTAATTGCGTCTTAAATAACGCTTCAATATGGTTATCGTAACAATTTAATTATTTAATTCAATAACCCACAATAAAAATAGCTTTAACATATTAAAAGCATCAATTAAATGCTATAAAACATTAAGATTCAACAATCAAAGAGTGTAAAGGTAATGGAAAATTATCAAATCGATAATCTCGATAAACAGATTCTGCATGCATTAATGGCCAATGCACGCACACCCTACGCAGAATTAGCAAAACGTTTTAATGTGAGTGCCGGCACAATTCATGTTCGTATTGAAAAAATGAAGCAAGCGGGGATCATCACAGGAACTCAGTTAACTATCAGCACCAAGCAGTTGGGCTATGACGTGTGCTGTTTTATTGGGATTAATTTAAATAGTGCACGCGACTATCCGCAAACCTTAATTAAACTCGAAGCACTAGAGGAAGTTGTTGAAGCTTATTACACCACTGGTAACTACAGTATTTTTATCAAAGTAATGACTCGCTCAATCGATCATCTGCAAGATGTACTGATAAATAAAATACAAGCAATTGAAGCTATTCAATCAACGGAAACTCTTATATCGCTACAAAACCCAATTAGCCGCACAGTAATGCCTTAACACTAAAAATCTCGTATAATTACTGAAAAAGAGGATAATCATGCAGCAAACTCGCTATCAAAGAATCGCAGACGTACTTTCGCGCCGACAAACTGACCTAACAGTGTGTTTAGAGGACGTGCATAAACACCATAACCTTTCCGCTATCGTAAGAAGTGCAGACGCCGTAGGTTGTCATCACGTGCATGCCGTATGGCCAGAAAATCAAAAATGGCTTACTAATAATACCTCTGGTGGTAGTAAAAACTGGCTGGAAACACATTTACATAAAAATATTGACGATGCGACAACGGCTATGCGTGCTCGTAATCCCGATATACAAATACTCGCGACTCACTTATCAACCGATGCCGTTGATTTTAGAGAAATAGACTATACTAAGCCAACCGCCATTATTGTCGGCCAAGAAAAAACAGGGATCTCAGAGCAAGCTTTAAAACACGCTGATCAAAACATTATTATACCCATGCAAGGGATGGTGCAATCACTTAATGTATCCGTTGCAGCTGCATTAATACTCTTTGAAGCTCAACGTCAGCGCGAACTTGCAGGGCTTTATAATCGCAATATGCTGAGTGATGAAATTAAACATCCCATTTATTTTGAAGGGTGTCACCCTATTATTGCTCGGCAATGTAAGCTAAAAAAGCTTCCCTACCCACCACTCGATGAGCACGGTGAAATAGTGGCTGATGAACAGTTTTGGCAAGCTTTAAAACATGCTTGATGCCACGTCGCACTATAAGTACACTTAACTCACTTACAAATAATAAGATTTGAGCCCACCTTGTCTAAACCTAGCTTAAGCCAATACCCAATTACAGAACTCAAAGGCGTTGGCCCTAAAATGGCCGAGCGATTGCTAAAGCTAGGTATTTCTACAGTACAAGACATGCTGTTTCATTTACCTCTTCGCTATGAAGACCGCACCCGGCTTTATACTATAAACGAGCTTTCATTACACAGCCATGTAAGCGTAGAAGCAACAATTGAAACAAGCCAGATCACCTTTGGTAAAAGGCGCATGCTAGTTTGCCAAATAAACGATGGCACCGGCAGACTTACACTACGATTTTTTAATTTTACCGCGGCACAAAAAAATGCCCTCAGTGCAGGAAAAATAATACGTTGTTTTGGTGAAGTTCGCCGTGGCCGTGTAGGCTTTGAAATGAGTCATCCGGAATATAGCATAAGCGACACACCCAATGAGCAGCCTACGGCTACAACGCTTACTCCGGTTTACTCAACCACTGAAGGTTTAAAGCAATTATCAATTAGAGCACTTAGCGATCAAGCTATTAATCTATTGCAAAAATATTCAGTAGAGGAGTTGCTTCCAGCGCAATGGCAACCTTCTAATTTAGGGCTAAGTGATGCCTTACTATTATTACATCGCCCGCCTAACGACATAGACGTAATTGCACTTGAACAAGGTACTCATCCGGCTCAGCAGCGGCTCGTTTTTGAAGAGCTACTAGCGCAAAATCTCAGCTTGTTAAAAATACGCCAACAAGGGCAACAAGTTAAAGCTGTCAGCTTAAATCCTAACAACGCATTAGAAAGCCAATTTTTAGCGCAACTCCCTTTTGATCCAACCAATGCACAAAGTCGTGTAGTCACCGAAATTAAAGGTGATTTACAACAGCCTTACCCTATGATGCGTTTAGTACAAGGCGATGTTGGCTCAGGTAAAACATTAGTAGCAGCATTAAGTGCATTGACTGCTATAGCACAAGGTTTTCAGGCAGCTTTAATGGCTCCTACCGAAATTCTCTCCGAGCAGCATGGGATTAACTTTAATAACTGGTTTAACCAATTAGGTATTACAGTTGCCTGGCTTGGAGGTAAAACTAAAGGTAGAGAACGTGTAGCTACACTTGAAAAAATAGCCTCCGGTGAGGCGCAAATGATCGTCGGCACCCATGCGTTATTTCAAGACGAGGTGAAATTTCATAATCTCGTGCTTATTATTATCGATGAACAACATCGTTTTGGTGTTCATCAACGATTATCACTGCGTGAAAAAGGCCGCTTTGGCGACTGTTACCCACATCAACTAGTCATGACTGCAACACCTATACCTCGCACACTTGCAATGACCGCTTACGCCGATTTAGAGACCTCTGTAATAGATGAATTACCACCGGGTCGAACACCCATAACAACAGTGGCATTACCAGACACTCGTCGAGGCGATATTATCAAGCGCGTTAAATTAGCCTGCCATGAGCAAGGCAGGCAAGTTTATTGGGTATGCACGCTCATTGATGAATCAGAAGTGCTGCAATGCCAAGCCGCCGAAGATAGCGCGCAGCAATTAAAAGAAGCCTTACCAGAGCTAAACGTAAGCCTTATACATGGACGGATGAAAGCTGCAGAAAAACAAGCCATTATGAGTGAGTTTAAAGCTGGTAATATTCATGTTTTAGTCGCAACCACAGTCATTGAAGTAGGAGTGGATGTACCTAATGCCAGTTTGATTATTATAGAAAACCCTGAGCGTTTAGGTTTAGCACAATTACACCAACTACGTGGTCGAGTAGGGCGTGGAGCTACCGCTTCGCATTGTGTACTTTTATACCATGCACCTCTCTCACATACAGCACAAAAGCGTCTGGGCGTGTTAAGAGATAGTAACGATGGTTTTGTTATAGCTGAGCGAGACTTAGAGATCCGCGGCCCTGGTGAAGTGCTCGGCACTAAACAAACCGGTTTAGCTGAATTTAAAATTGCCGATCTAACCCGCGACAAACACACTTTAAATCAAGTCAGGCCAATAGCGCAGCAAATGCTAATACAGCACCCAAAACAAGTAGATGCACTTATAAGTAGATGGCTTGGTAATAAATCCAACTACGCACTAGCTTAAAACTGCGCTCTTTCACAATATCGAGTGCGTATTCTCATGACTTTGATCACCGATTCTCATCAGCTTTGATCGCTTGATTTATCATTTTGTAGAGCCATTTTTAAATTAACTTAACTGATCATCATCAGTCAATTCATTTAACTGTTTTCGTATCGATTCTCCTTTTAAATTCAACTTAATTGCACCATGAATCAGCCTATCTAAAATAGCATCAGCGTGCGTTGATTCGCCGATCATTTGGTGCCAATTTTCCTGTGGTAACTGACTAATGATGATGTGTGATTTATAACCATATCTAGCATCGATTAATTCAAGTAAGTCGCTTCGTTGCTGAGCACTGAGTGGCTCTAGCCCCCAATCGTCTAAAATAAGTAAGTCGTATTTAATGAGTTTACCCAATAATTTTCGATAACTGCCATCGGCCTGTGCTAGAAATAGACTTTCAAGTAATTCTTTTAATCGAATATAGAAGACACTTTTTCCTTGTAAACAGTGCTCGTGACCCAAGGCACACGCGAGGTAGGTTTTACCACAGCCTGTGGCGCCTGTAATTAATATATTCTGATGTAAACTCAGCCAGGTGCTTTGGCTGAGGCTGCGTATTTGTGCTTTATCTAGATTGCGCTTCGGCGAGTAAATGAGTTGATTTAACTGACCCGGTACGCGGAATTTTGCTTGTCGCACCAGTCGCTCTATTTTTCTTTGGTCACGCGTATCAATTTCATGCGTTAGCAATAAACTGACTCGCTCTATAAAGCTTTGTTCTTGATATAGGTTTGGCTGTTCAAGCTGCTGCTTGAGTGCTTGCTTTATACCCGATAACTTGAGCAATTGAAGTTGCTGATTAATTGTTTCTATCATGTTTGCATTCCTTAATGGTAGTAGTCTGTGCCACGTATGTTGCTGTGTGTAATTGGCTTTTCTGGCTCTGTTTGGAGTGTGGGTAATGGTTGTTGGTCTAACCCTTTTTGCAGCATTTGCTTAATAGATCTGGGTGTGGTCGTATTCATGCAAATTGCTCGGTAACATGCTCGCTCGAGGCGTTCCTTTGAATACGTTTTAGCTAAACTTAACACCCCTAAACAGGTGCGATAAGCTTGCTCTGGATGACGTTTGCTATTAAGCAATAATTCAACGACTTGATGAGTATAATCACCGATACTCAATGCCCATGAGCGTAAATTTATCGGTGACTGCTCATGCTGTTTTTGATGCGCCTTTGGCATATGATGTGTCTGTGTCGTATGTCCGCCTAAACGCTTTGAGCGAGGATGCTGTGCTATTAAAGTGCCGTCATAATAAAGCTGCACGAGTTGATTGGATATGTGTGCGCGTAATTGTTTTTAACCCACAGATAAGGCACGCTGTAGTAATGTTTTTCTATTTCAACATGGTAATCAATATGCACACGTACTGTTTTGATTTGTGTATATTGATAGGGCTTTTCAGGCAATGGCTTTAATGCGTTTTTATCCACCATATCAAATAGCTGTTTGCGTGATTGTTGATATTGCTTCATCACCTTATTGTTCATCATATCCAGTAGCTTTGCTATTTCATGATTGAGTTGCGCTAAGCTGTGGAAGGTTTGGTTACGTAAGCGTGCCATGATCCAACGCTCAACAATTTGTACGCCGACTTCAGCCTTCGATTTGTCTTTGGGTTTATAAGGTCTAGCCGGAATGACAGCAACGTTAAAGTACTCGGCTAACTGGTGGTACGTCGGATTTAAATCAGGCTCGTAGCGACAGGTTTTACTGACAGCACTTCTGAGATTATCGGGAATAACAACGTCAGGAACGCCGCCTAAAAATTCAAAGCAACGCGCATGACTCATTACCCAATCTTCAAGTTGCTGACTAGACGTTGCTTCAGCATAGGTATAATTTGATGCACCTAGCACAGCAACGAATATCTGAGCAGTGCGCTTTTCTTGTGTCGTCGGACAAGTAATGGTAATTGTGGGGCCACAATAATCCACAAACAGCTTTTCACCCCCTTTATGCTGCTGACGCATTGAGAGTCGCTGGGTACCTAACCATTGTTTATAAGCTCGGCAGAAGTGACTGTAGCTGTAATAAGGCTCACCCACTTTTTCAAGTAACTCATCAAATACGAGCTGTAATGTTAGGTGTTTATGTTGTTTTAAGTCTTTATTGATATTTAACCAGTCAGGCGTTGGGTGTCTTTTTTTACGCGTTGAGAAGCGCTTGAGTTTGGTGTTGAAAAATGTATTTTGCTGTTTATCCTCTGGTATTGGCCATTGATTTAAGCCTAACTCATTGGCCTTTTTAAGGTAATTAGCCACAGTACCAGGTGAAATATTTAAACTTCTGGCAATCTCTCGATGGGATAATTGTGCTGAGTACTTCAGCCGTAAAATGGAATGTAATTTACTCATAGATATAGGTCTTGTTGTCATTGTTGTTATCCTCATCAAACGATTCAGATAACGGTTTAACACACCTACAAAAATGATAAAACGTGAACTCGGTTACGAGTGGTATTAAGCTTTGATCAGCAAAATCATTAAGAGCATAAAAGTGATCATTTACAAGTGATTTTAGTGATCTAAGCTTAATGAGAATAAGCGATCAAAGTTAATGCAATTGGGTGATCAAAGCTGGAGAGAATATGCAATATCGAGATTATCCCTAGTACTTTCCAGCTTAAGTTTTACTTTTCTGCAGACGTAAAAAAGCCCGAATATTTTCAATCGGGCTTTCTCGATTTGGAGCCTGGCAATGTCGTGGTGCCCACAGCGGTGGCAAATCACAGTGCAAATGCACCACATTCATTGGCTAGTGGTGATGTTTTTATGATTTGAGTGTCGGGTGTCGCTACGCTCGCCCAACCTACGCGGGAGACTTGTGTACATTATTCACCCACATTTCACTTTTCTACAGACGTAAAAAAGCCCGACTATTTCTAGTCGGGCTTTCTACAATTTGGAGCCTGGCAATGTCCTACTTTCACAT
>NZ_JACJDO010000058.1:0-17039 GCF_014163535.1 Pseudoalteromonas sp. SR45-4 | reverse complement strand
TGCATTTATTTAAAACGTTGCCGAATCGAGATGTGGGTGATGATGATTTTACCGACCTAATGCCGTGGAATGTGCAGCTAGACTTCGATTATAGCTAAGCGCACTGCTTAAATGCGCGCTTACGAATAAACGACACAACTTTATCTATTAATTAGCCCTAAATTTAGCCATCCTCAATGACCGGTTATCGCTCTTTTGAGGCATTCGCCTAAACACGTTTTGGGGCAAAGGCGAGTTAAATACATAACCCGCCTCTGGACAGAAACGATTTAGAGCTGAAGTTCGGCTCCGCGGCACTTTCGGCCCTACACCCCAATGTACTATCTATGATAAGTAGTTAGAAAGCAGACCTTCGGCAACGAATTGAAAGAATACCACGCGTTGCGAATCACTCTTAAACAGTTTGTTATAAAAAATTGCACCGCAAGCAAATACATGCTATATAATGCCCAATTTACACAACATTTTTGTTGGGGAAGGGGTTTGTATGATTCCAGATTTTGACAGTACGGGAAATTTACCAGAAGGGATCCACTTAGCTTCTATGGAAGAGCTTGTAGATCGCTTTGGCTATAACCCTAAGCGAGCATGGCTGATTGATGGTTTGAAGCTATTAATATGTGCATTGCAGAAAGCTAACTGTCCGCTGGTATACATAGACGGGAGTTTCGTAACTTCAAAAGAAATTCCAGGCGACTACGATTTATGTTGGAGCCTTATTGATGTGATTGAAGAAAAAGTAGATCCCGCACTTTTAGATTTTAGCCCTAAGGGGCGGGCAACAATGGAGCAGAAGTATCGCGGTGACATTTTCCCTGCGGAACTTCCGGAAGGTGGTTCTGGCAAATTATTCGTAGATTTCTTTCAGGCTGATAAAAATACAGGTGAAAAGAAAGGCATTGTGGCGATTAAAATTGGAGGTTCATTATGATTAAGAATAACAAACAACTAGCATTAACAAGAAAGCGTGTCGAAGAGTTTTCTGGTGCTATTGAAAAGTTACAAGCAGAAGAACCAAGATTTTCTCCACTTTTAGCAAAAGCTCAGATTGACGCTTTAATTTGTCAACGTGATGAGTTAGTTCAGCAAGCCGAGGAATACGAGCATTTATTGTCAGGTGATCTAGTTGTTTTTGATGTAAATAGCCTTGCTGATTTACCAAAAGCTCTAATCATGGCTAGAATTTCGATGGGGTTAACTCAGAAAGATCTTGCTGAAAGACTAGGGATGAAAGAACAGCAAATACAGCGATATGAAAACACTGAATATAACTCAGCGAGTTTCAAAACATTAGTATCCATCGTAGAGGCACTAGATCTAAAAATTACTGAAGACGTATTTTTACCTAAAGAATCTAGAGAGAAAAATATTCTTCTATCTAAATTAAGTGATGCTGGCTTAGATAAAACGTTTATTGAAAAACGTATTGCACCAAGAGATGTGATGTCATTTGATTACGGGCTATGGGTACAAAAGACCGTCGAGAAATTGAGCTCTATTTTTGGTTGGACAAAAGAATTGTTACTTGGGGATGCACCTCTAGTTATTGGGCGCGATGGTTCAATGGTTGCTCGGTTTAAAATGCCAGTAGGAGCAAATGAAGTATATACAAGTGCTTATACCCAATATGCATATTCTATTGCCAATATAGTTGCTAATAATTGTTCTCTCGACCGAAAGACAATCCCGCAAGAACATAATGTTGTTCGCGAGTCTATATTAGAAACATACGGCGAGATTACATTTGAATCTATTCTATCTTACGTAACAAGCTTAGGAACCCCAGTAATTTCATTAAATGATTCTGGTGCTTTTCATGGCGCAACTTGGCGTATTCAAGGCAGGAATGTAATCGTGTTAAAGCAAAAATCGAGACACAATTCTAAGTGGATGTTTGATTTATTGCACGAACTATATCATGCAAGCCAATCGCCTGAACAAGAAGAGTTCTCTATTGTTGAGTTAAGCGAAACTAGTGATGAAAGGCGTAACGATCAAGAAGAAATTGACGCTAATAATTTTGCAGCTAAGGTTCTTCTTGGAGAGAATGCCGAATCATTTATTGAAGAATGTTTTAAAAATGCAAATGGAAAAATTTCATGGTTAAAGGGCTCAGTAACTCAAGTTGCCGAGAACTATCAATTAGACTGCGGTGTTTTAGCTTATCAAGTAGCAAATAAGCTCGATGCAATTTCAAAGAAAACAGGAAATAACGTTAACTGGTGGGGAGCTGCTCATAACTTACAAACAAGTACATGTGAGCCTAATACTTTATGCTTTGAAAATTTACTTTCTCATATCTATATCGAACGATTAAACACTGAAAATAGAGAGCTTATTGAGCAAATATCTGCCGAATAATTTAAAGGTCAGCACTTTGATGCTGACCTTTTTTTGTATAACAATTTAAGAATGCGCAAATTGTTCATTTTCCTGAATATAGGTTAAAGTCATCAAGAGCTAAATTTATAAACAGTTTAATTGTGCGAAGTTTACTAGTTTGTTGGTCGTCTATTAAGCGACAATTACGGTGGCCGGTCTAGCGACAATTATCTTGGCCGGTTGATCTGATAAGGTTCGGTACAGCAGAACGGAGGAGTTCACTGTGCCGGGAACACGAATCACTGATCAGCAGGTCACTATTTATATGAAACATAGAAAGCGTAATAGCCAAGTTATCGCGGCTGCGAAAGCAGGTATTTCTGAACGTTCAGCAAGGCGCATTGATAAACTGGATGAGCAGCCATTGTCTAATAAACGCCAATGGCGAACGCGTATAGATCCACTTGAGTCTATCTGGGACAGTATTGTTGGCCAGTTACGTTTTCAGAGAGCCCGGTGTATATCTATGCTTTTATGAAGAACTCGAATAATTACAACTTCTTTCTTGCCGAATTCTTTGTAATAGATGACATGACTCCCTTGCGGTCGCTTTCTATAGCCTTCTCTAATGTAATCACAAATATAACCTAGCTCTGGTTCTTCTGCAATTTGATGAAAAACGCTATCAAGTAATTTTAAATAGTCATTTCTCTGCTGCCTGCCCCAGTTAAGTTGCGTGTAACGAGCGATTTTTATTAAATCTGATTTAGCTTTTTTAGATATATGAAATTTCATATCAATGATTTTCTTTATCTAAGTCACTCAATAGTGTGTCATATGAATAGTCAGCTATTCCGCTGTTTTCTCCCTCAACCAACATATTCCTTAGATTGTTCATTTTCAATTCTTGATCTTCTAAGGCTCTTAATCCAGCTCTTAGAACTTCACTTGCAGATCCATACCTACCAGTCTCTAATTGCTGACTAATAAATGAGTCAAAATGCTCACCTAATGTAACACTTGTATTTTTCGCCATGCCAATCTCCAATACCAAAATTCAATATATTTTGGTATCAAAAACATATCAAGTCAATTAAGAAAGACAAAAAACACCTCCTAATCCTACGTTGCTAAAGTATAAGCAACTTTTTTTAGCTTCTTATTAAGGCGGTATGGTTGAAATTTAAAACAAATAACCCCTTACTTTGAATAACGAAACTAGGTTCTTTGAGAAGTTCGACTTGCTCTGTAAACATAACCTTACTTCAAATCAAATGACAGTGTTGATTTCTTAAAATGCCGGGTAAGCGGTGATTTCGATTTTAACGCGCTGATCACCCAGTTCCCTTCAACACCGTAGAAAAATTCTTGGACTCTATTGGGTGAAATATTGATAATTTTTATTAGCTATATAGCTAACATTCAATAAGTGAATATATGTCAAGTAGAGCAGATATTGGCAAGCAAATAAGTACTAGCAGGAAAGCTTTAGGCTACACGCAACAAAAGCTATCAGAGATCGCGGGAATTAATAAACTATGGTTACTCCCCATAAATAGGCGATAACGCAGTATCAATGCCAAACCATTACGGTGCATTTTCAATTTTCCCTTAGTTAGCTGCGCATTTAAAATTTCTTGGTATGTTAAATGGCTTGCTTTATACTGTGTAAATAAACAGTATTGAGGTGCGTATGTTTGTTATTCCTATTTATATTGAAGCGGGCATTACTGGCTTTGAGTCCCCTGCTGCTGAGTATACAGAGCTTGGTATTTCACTAGATGAGCTTGTTATTAAACACCCAAATGCAACCTTTATTGGGCTTGCATCAGGGCAGTCGATGCAGGATGTGGGAATATTTGATGGCGATTTACTCATTGTCGACAGAGCTGAAAATGTGAGTACCGGTGATGTGATTGTGGCCAGTTATAACGGCACCTTTGTTTGCAAAATAATAGACAAAGCTAATCGCTTACTTATTTCTGCTTCCAAAAATTATAAGTCTGTTTATATTTCTGAAGATGATGACTTTAAATTAGAGGGAGTGGTTACATCGAGTATTCGTCTTCACAAAAATAGAGCTGAGTTAAGTCGATGTTTGCGCTCGTAGATGCGGTGGCTTTTTATGCCAGTGCAGAAAAGGTGTTCGATCCATCTATTCGTTTTAAACCCGTTGTTGTGCTAACAAACAACGACGGCTGTATTTGCGCTATCTGCCCTATTGCCAGAAAGCTCAATATTCCAAAATTCCAACCATATTTTAAAATTAAGCACTATTTAGAGCAGCATAATGTGGTTGTTCGCTCCTCTAACTATGAGCTGTATGCTGATTTAAGTGAAAGAATGATGACGGTTATTAACCGGTTTTGTGATGACCACTATGTGTACAGTATCGATGAGTCGTTTCTGCGCTTTACTGGGTTTTCTCGCCTTATTAATGACTGGGCTGATTATGGGCAAACAATACGTCGTGCCGTTTGGCGAGAAACGGGCTTACCTGTGGGTGTTGGGTTTGGGCCCACACCTACATTGGCAAAGGCGGCTAATCATGCTGCAAAAAAACTGCCGGGTTACAATGGTATTGCTGTTATTAACAATGAGGATACACGCAAAACAATACTGGCAAAAATGGATGTAACCGATGTGTGGGGAATAGGCTCCCGTTTAGGGAAAAAGCTAAAACTAATGGGTATTACAACGGCCTATGAGTTGGCGTGCCAAAACCCTAGAGCAATGCGAAGAACGTTTAGTGTTGTTGTTGAGCGCACTGTCAGCGAATTAAATGGCGTAGCCTGTTTAAGCTGGGATGAGGTAAAACAAAATAAGAAGGAAATTTACTCGACAAGAAGCTTTGGTGAAAGAGTGAGTGATATAACCACATTAAAATCAGCATTAATAACGCATGCTGCTACGGTTGGTCGAAAACTCAGAAAGCAGCAATCGCTAACAAAGCGTATTGTAATATTTGCTGCAAGTTCACCCCACGAAGACCTGTATTACAAAAAATCATTACTTTATGACTTCCCTATCCCAACATCAGATACGAGTGTATTAGCTAATGCAGTCTCTGATGTAATTAATGATATTTTTAAGGCTAATACGCGGTTTTATCGCTGTGGTATTGGTGCAATAGAATTAGAAAGTGAGCTGTATCAACAAGCTGATATGTTCAGTGTTAGTTCCGATAACCCTAAAATGATGAAATGCTTAGCAGTTTCGCCGTAAACCCTCGCCCGATCCGAGGGCGGGGATATAAGGCGTAAAGTTCGAAGAACTTTAATCTGGTGTGGATTGGCTATCAACATAAGCTCGAAGCGTTTCAATCGTTGCTCCACCCGCACTGCAAGCAAAGTAAGACCTAGACCACAAAGCAGCACTCTTACTTTGTCTTGTTAAATGCGTATTTTGTAATCTCAGCATCCGTGATGAAACGGCTTTAAGATTATTCACCATTACGCTAATTGAAAGTTTTGGCGGGTACGCCACAAGTAGATGTATGTGATCTTGTTCTCCGTCCATCTCAATAAGTTCACATTCTAATTTTCCGCAAGCTGACTCAAGTGCATCCCTTAACTGTTCGATCATTACGCCAGTAAGTAACTTACGCCTGTACTTCGTTGTGAAAACTAAATGCACTACCAACTTGCTTACGCTGTGGCGCTTTCTCAGGTAATTACTCAACAGCTCTTTATTGTGTGCACTCACTTTACAAATCCAGTTTAACTTAATAATATATAGATATTATACAGATGAGCACTGAAATGTTAAGAGCAACAAAGGTACGTATTTACCCAACGCAAGAACAGGCTGAGTTTTTAATTGCTCAGTTTGGCGCTGTGCGTTTTGCGTATAACAAAGCTCTTCATTTAAAATCTCACATGTACCGCAAGTATGGTGTCACTCTGAATCCTAAAAAGGATATAAAGCCACTACTTGCAGTTGCCAAGAAATCACGAAAATACCACTGGTTGAAGCAATACGACTCCATCGCTTTGCAGCAATCGGTGATTAACCTTCATCAAGCCTTTGATAACTTTTTCAATCCGAAGTTAAAAGCCAAATACCCGCAATTCAAACGTAGGCAGGGCAAACAATCTAGTTATCACTGCGTAGGTGTTAAGGTGCTTGATGGCGCAATCAAGCTCCCAAAGATGAAGCCTGTTAAAGCGAATATCCATCGTGAAATTATTGGCTCAGTTAAAAGCATCACGGTAAGCCTAAGCAAAACGGGTAAGTTCTACGCCTCGCTCCTTGTTGATGATGGAGTTGAAGCGCCAGTACTGCTTCACACGATAAGTAAGGTTACAGGTATCGATCTAGGTTTATCTCATTTTGCTATTCAATCTAATGGCAGAAAAACCGCCAACCCAAGATTTGTAAAACGTGCTGAGAAAAACCTCAGACGCAAACAGCGTCAGTTATCCAGAAAAGCAAAAGGCAGCGCAAACAGGGCAAAAGCACGTTTGCTGGTTGCCAAATGCCATGAAAAAGTAGCGAATGCTCGCGCTGACTTTCAACACAAACTCTCTCGAACTCTCGTTGACGAAAACCAAGCGGTGATAGTTGAGACATTGAAATCAGCCAATATGATGAAAAACCGCAAACTGGCGAAACACATAGCGGATGCCTCATGGCATGGCTTTGTCGTTAAGTTGGAGTACAAACTGAAAGAGCAAGGTAAGCACCTAGTGAAGCTCGACCAGTGGTATGCAAGCTCTAAAACTTGTCATTGTTGCGGTCATAAAATGGATGAAATCCCCTTATCAGTTCGCAAGTGGGATTGTCCATCTTGCGGCACTACAGGTATAGATCGCGACTTAAATGCCGCCCTCAATATCCGTGATAAAGGTATTCTGGAATTAAAGGCGGCTGGACAGTCGTCTCTGCTTATGGAAGCTGCGTAAGTCTCGATACTACCGAGCAACGGCTAACGAAATAAGAAGCATCGCCTGATAAGGCGGTGAGTAGTCACTCAAACCTGGAATATGAAGCGTGCTTTTTTGTCGCCGCATTACACAACACGTTGGTCTGATATTCCTATTATTAAATGCAGTGATTAAATATCTGGATGTTTAATCATTGGCATTGTTGGTAAAAAACATTTAGCGCAATAACAGCGTTAAAGTTAACAAAAATACGCAACAAATTTTAAATAAAGCAGCGAGCAGAAAATACATATCCGCTAACCCCCTCCAAAAAACCGTACATAAAAGTATACAAAAACCTGATTTACTCTTAAAAACCCCATCGTCAACATAAAACAATCAAAAAACTCACAAAAATTTAAAAAATTCAAAGAGACATTTATTTTAATAAAGCAAAAAACGAACAACCCCTAAGTCATTGAAAATATGCATCATTGATAACTTTTAAACGAACATTGTTTTTTACAAAAAAATATTTTTATCACGTGAGTTTTTTCAGGTGCTAAAAAAGGGGTCTCTAATCTGAAACTCGTTTCAAAAATTCCTTTACTATTTATTTTATTCACATTTTAGCTATTGAGTCATTTTAATGCGTGAGGATGTTTAAGTTTAGTTCGCCAAATAAGTATGCCTACAAAGCAGGAGTTAATCGCCGCAGTAGCAAAAAAAGCGCGTTACCATAATTAAACATAAATAAATGAATAAATTCATTTATAAAAAATGCCGGAGGTTTTTATGAAACGCAAAAGTTTTCAATTTTTTAAAAAAAATTGGTAGAGCATCAAAAATAGGTACCTCTGTCACACACAAAAATTTTTTTATTCTTTATTATGGACAAGATAAATGTTTTTGGCGCTTACCTATTAAGAGTTTTTTTTACAAAACGCGAGTGGTGTATTCGCACTAAATAAGTAGGCCTACATAGCCGGACATAATCGTCAAAGCAACAATGGTAAAGGGTTACCATAAATTAAACATGAATACGTTAATTAAATAGAGTGGGCTATATGCACTATAAGCACTATAAGCAAAAAAAGATTCAGTTAACCGAAGCAGAATTACAAAGTCATCCACTATTAAAGGAGCTGACTAAAAATGATGTCGTAAATTTAAAAGTAAACCAGTGCATTGGTAAGTTACCGATTGATGTCATACAAATGTCATTAGATTTACATCCACTGCCAGTGACACTTGATACTAATGATGATTGTTACCTGACACTTGCACCGAGCGGAGTACTGGAGCGCTTTAAAGCCCACCCTTTAAGTAAAAAGCTTTTTTTAAAAGTATATATTTACCCAGCAGATGCTGTTGATCACGTATTAAGGGTTACCTTGCTATATAACTGTGCGCTAACACTTTATTTAAAGAACGCCTTGGGCGCTAATATTCAACAGCGACATGCTTGCTTTAAAGCGCACGGTATACACGCTCCTAAAAAAACGATATTGGCAAACTTAGCTAATACCTCACCGTCTACTTTTCGGTAATGGGAAAGTCAATATGAGTATGTATACACACATAGCGAGAAGTAATCGTTTAAACAATGCGGGGGGCTGCTATCCAGATGCAATGGAGCATGCTACAACGCTTGCTATTTTGTTAGATAAACTAGCAAAGGTAGAGAGTAAAATACGTCCTGCAATAACATTTGTCGCACTATTTATGTGGTTAACACTAGGCTGGAAGAAGATTAATTCTGCAAATGATATTCCTAATTTTATTAAAATATCTGGCGCGGCACCTTGTAAAAAATACGCTTTTCGAACCTTTTATGATGGTACAGTCTCTTGGGCTGAATATGCGATACCCTATAAAGACAAAAACCGTATTGTGTATTTATGGCAACCTGTGCCGACTTGTTTTAATGAATTTTTTCAAAGCTTTATTAGCGATCAAACTTACGGCACGCCTTTTTTAAACCTTAAAGACAAAAAACGCTTATTCAAGCTAATGAAGAAAGCATGGAAAACACCGATTGAAGTAAAAGATAATCCTCGTGTTAACAAAAATGTGTTTCTGCATTATTTTATGAATTGTGCTCAGGCGGATAACACACTAGGTGCAATTGTTCGATCGCAGCTAATAACTAATGATAAAGCACATCATTCTAGCGCGATATATTACCAACAGTTAAATACTGATCGTATTCGCACAAAGATATTTAAGGCGCAGAACAGCTACTTATCACGTCTTATTGACGCAGCAAGAAAAGCTAAACTCCATGTATATTTTGAGCTCTTTTTGGAAGAGTATTCTGTAAACCTTATTCAAGCGACAATAAAAGAGGCCAACTATTTATCGCAGTCGGGTGAGATAAGTCAGTTTGAACTCGATATCACACAAAACAGTAGCAATAAAAAGCGTATTCCCGCTATTTTAATAGGCAGTGCGCGATCACTTGAAGATAACCACGTCAGTCACTTTTTCCAAGAATTACACACGTTAGTTGTAAATGCTAAAAATAATATCTTGGGTAAAGGTCTTGGTTCAAAAACTAAGTTAGCAAATCAATCGGCGCTGCGAGATTACTATAATAAAGCAACCTATCGAATTGCATTACTGTTTATTGTTCTTACCGGCGCAAGGCCTACACATAACATCAGTATTTTATCAATTTATTACTCAGGCTCTGATGTTGTATTCATTAAAGATAAAGGTGTTCTTAGGCAACTGATACTTTGTGATTACTTGAAGCAAGAGATTGAACACTACTTATCCTTACAATCTGTTATTCGTACACAGCTCAACATACACACTAAATTAGATGAGCTTTGGTATACGTGTGATCAAAACAATGTACCGACGGCTCTCACAAGTCGCGAGCTACGTTTATTCATGCATTCACTATGGCCTGGTGTAGTGCCTTATCAGTTACGACACTTTTTTAGTTACTGCGCTAATAGCCATATGTTTTCAGACAAGCTATTTGATAACGATATCGACCGTTTAATGGGGCATGAAAACCTAGGAGAGCGCCTTGGAAGCGATACGTTGTTTCCAGCTCGATTAGCTGTAATGAAACACTTTCTAAATACGCTACCGAAGCGTTTAGGGCTTGAGGTTTTAAAATATGTCTAAAAAAATTAAACATCAGCATGCAAAACAAATCTCTGATTATTTGGCCCAGTCTTGGCCATTAAAGACCACAGAAGATGACATCTTTTGGGTATTAGATCATTGGCAAATAATAGAAAAGAAAACACGTATTGTCGATGATACCGATCTAAGGATTATCACTCAGCAGCTCAATGCTATTGTGACTGGGAAGCAACGCGCATATCGACATGCACTTGAGGGGATCCTTTTTTATTTGGAAGAAGCGTGTTATTGGCAATTACCAGAACGTGTAAAAAACACAATCAATGACACCAATCATCAATACTTTGAAGAGCTTGCGAAAGGTGCAGCGCATGCACATAAAATCTTTGTATGCTACCAACAACAAAAAACGTCTTTTTTTGATATAAGGGGGCCATTAGCACCGTGCTTTATGGCATTAATAATAGGATTTGAGGTCGCCCCCATATCGCTTGAGCATATTAGCGCTATTTTAAATAATCCTAATTCGATTATAGATAAAGAAGATAATCCACGTCTTGCTATCACTCACACGGGGTATGGAGCAGATGAATTAAGAGTAACTCATTATTATTTAACAATCGAAAGCTATCGTTTCTTAGAGGATTATTATGCGCAATCACCTTCGAGAACAAGCACAAAGAGTTTGTATGCAGACTTATCAAGTTGGTTGGATAAAAATGGGATATCTGCTTGCAGTACAAAACAAATATGGCCGAAACGATTTCAAATCCATTGGTATCTTCACTTTCAACAACCGCCTACCTTTATTAAAGATTTGGCTAACCCCGAGCGGCATGTTGGCTTGTCAAAGCCCATTTCACTACCAAAAATAAAAGAGGCCGAGATTTATGCTATCGATTGGAATACCAAGTGGTTTAATTCATTAACTAAATTACAAAAAAAAGTGCGTTGGCCTCATGAAGCCTTACTCAAACACCCAAAAGATATCAGCTCAGTTGAAACACCGCCCTGGGATGCCAGTAATATTCTACCGCGCTTGTTATTTGATTACACAAAACAGCTGCTTGTGTATGGGGGAGTAAAAAAAGCGACCCTTGCCCTAGGCTCAATTAAAAATTACACCTCACTAAAAAGTAAGATTGAGCCCTACCCTCTGTGTTACGCAGATGCTATTAGCGAAGAGGCTATTAATGGGTGGGCCCAAACTGTCTATGACTCAATAAACTCCGATATAGTAAAAGGCACCTTTTATAACTTTTTACGCTTTTTAAGCTACCAAGAACAAACAGATACACTCGACTTATCTAGCTTTAGCTCGCCGCTGGTAGCACCATCGGTGAGTCCTGGCCGATTAACTGTTGACGAATTTGACCGCCTACTTGACGTGCTTTTATCTAGCAAAACTAATAACCCTTTTCGTAGTTTATTTAGTGCTATTGCAGCGTTATTAGGGTTTTACGCTATGCTGCGCCGTGGTGAAATCTTAAGGTTACGCCGTAAAGATATTCGATTTAAGCCAAGTACTGGCCTAATAACGATAACTGTTACCAATACCCCTGAGGGTAAGACTAAAAGCGGCACTACGCGCATGGTCTACACTACACTGCCTAAGCAGTATCACTCGTTATTCAAATATCTATTTGAAATAAAAAAGAGCTCACCGCGCGAGCAGCCTTTGTTAGGCTTTGAAGGTGAGAAGTATCATTCGCGACAACTTTATTATTTATTACCTGTGTCACGTGCTTTACGACTTTTGTTTGGTACACACCTTAACTTTCATCACCTTCGCCACAGTGGCGTACATATATTTATGCTGCAAATATTACATTGTGTTAGCTATACGCCCGACAATTTGCGTGGGGAAACACCTCTTGAGCAAGAGGTGCTATCGAGTAAGTCAGTGGCTACTCGCTTTGATTATTGGTTTGAAGGACGAAAAATTAGCGGAGTTAATGATGCCATTTTTTTGGATGAAATGGGTAAACAAATTGGTCATATTTATTATGGCACTACACGCTGGTCATACTTGCATGACATAGATTGGCTACTGCCTATTATTAGCCGTGCTCATTCACCCTATACACAACGCGAATACACTCACAGTGAATTGCGTTATTTGCTTGGACTAAAACCTAACTCTAATGATCTTTCTCGCATAGTACTTAAGCTTAACCCTGAGTACGCCAACAAAACTCTGAAGCAAAAACGCAATCAGCCAATAGTGCTGAGTGAGTGTCAGCTTAGCGAAACTGTATTTGGTAAAGCTATTAAACCAAAACATGCGCCTTTAACAGCTAACCACAGTTTAACTTGGCAAACGTCAATTTATAACAGTGAACACACGTTACTCGGTTTTATATTTAAAGCGATGTTAAAGAGTAAAACGCTTGACCCATCTGCACTCAGCTTTATTTGGGGCAATGGGTGTAAGCATCACATTAAACCAATAAGTAAAAAACAGCGCAAAGCGCTGAAAAAATTACCACCCGTTGTACTTTCTGATGATGAGCAGTCGTTACAAATCTTGCTTGCCTGCAACAGCAAGAATGCACATGTATTTAATACTGTGTTTAGAAGGGCTGAGTGGGGCTGGCTAAATATTAAATTTACGCTTTCAGTGAATCAAAAAACCGACAGCAAACGACAAGTAATGTTACTTAGCACATTACTTTCTAAAAAAAATGAAGCCATTCAAATTACTAAACATGCTAGAGGAGAAACAATGTTAACTATTAATTTAACACCAAAAACGACACTTCAACCTAGCGTGCTCAAATTTGCACACGAATTTATTCAATTATTTCAATAAGGAAATAAACATGAAAGTTATTATTTCTAGTAACAAAAAAGCACTACTCAAAAGCATAACTGAGAATATTGATACCCACTATACTGATAGCCTAGCAACCATATTAATAAGTAAAAAAGAAGGTTCTATTACATTCATAACGGGTAAACCTCCTTTATGCTCGCACTGTACATTTATACTTGATACGTCCTCTACATATATAAAAGACGCTCAGTTTTCTATTGACGGCAGCTTTGCAAAGCAGCTCCCATACTATTTTGATGAAAATGAAAATGAAGATATTGAATTAAATGTTCATACTTTGTCTTCAAGTGTAACCTCAATTGAATTAATTCATAAAGACATTAAAAGCAACGAAAACGCACTGCGACGGTGTGAGTGTGTTGCTGTATATGGAGCACATTTAACTTATCTTAAAGAAAGTGGACAGCGCCCAACTTCAACCGCTTCTAAAGCCGCTATAGAGCGCGTTATATTTGAGTCAACTGAAACAATGCCTTTTGAATTTTTAGAAATGAACGTAGATAAACAACATTTTAAAATACAACGCAATGGCGATGTTGAGGAAGTACAATTTCCTGACAACCTAAAATTACCGGTTTCACTAGTTTTGACAGAGGGGATTACCCGTAAGCTTGATAATTTATGTAAAGCTACCGAAGGCGATGAAATCGAAGTTGCCCAGCAGGGCGAGTTACTCACTTTTAAAACACCTGAAACCACAATCACTTATTCATTGGCCGGCGTTGAAGAGTTTTTCGCAAAGAAGCCTCTTAAATTTATTAAAGAACAGCATGTTATAGTAAGTTTCTATACATTTAAGATGGAAGTTAGACACTGCTTAACTGAGTATAAAACTATAAAAAAAGCAGATAGTGCACTCTTATATTTAAGCGATAATAAAGCCGCTATTACATTTATTACACCCCCTTATGAATTTATACAGCCAATCACTATAACTAAAACGTGTAGCAAAACAAAAAATAGCGAGTCGCTCTATCGTTTTTCACCAAAAGTGTTACTGGGCATCAACATCGGCGACTTGACACAAGCGAAGAGTACGCGACTCGACATTCTAAAGTACGAAAACGGCGAACGTAAATTAGGTGTGTATTTTTCACTTGAAAACAAATTACCACATCGTACCATTTCAATTGAAAAAGACGAGAGCCAACTACCTATCGTGTTAGCGTTACTTGAAGAGCTAGATCAAAATCAAGCTGATACAAAAACACAGAGCACAAAACAAGAATTACAAAAGGATTTATTTGCTGATGTTATGGAGGAATGTGATGATTATTAAAAAACAACAAAACACTGGACAAATAGACAGCACTTGCTATATTTTAATAATGAAATTCTAATCAGTTGCGCGATTTCGTACTTAGTGTATGGTATTGGTGTAACTGAAGATAAATAAGCAGTTGGGGTAAAGAGGCGGCAACCTCCCTACCCCGTACCGGCTGCACCGCTTTTAACCGTATCCAGCCGATGATCCAATTCTAACGAATTCCATCGGTGAGGGATAGATCTATTTATAGATCCATTAACTGATGGAGGCCTTTATGGCTCACATTCGCATTCGCCCTAATGGGCGTATTCAATTTGATTTACACATTTATGGGCAGCGCTTTCGTGAAGGCACTAAGCTCATGGCAACCCCTGTTAATATTAAAAAAGCCAATGCAACGCTTAAAAAAATCAATGCTGAAATTGATTTAGATACGTTTCAGTATCGCGATTATTTTCCTGAGAGTAAAAAAGTCGCTAAGTTTGAAGCTTTGCAACGGGCTAAAGATCCCGATCGCCTTTATCCATTTTTTAACGATTACGCGAATGAATGGTTCGATCGCCAAAAAGCAAAATGGAAAAGCAGCTACCAAAGCGTGGTACGTAATACGCTCGACCGTTACCTTATTCCTGAATTTGGCAATATATTAGTTAATGAGATCAAGTTGGCTAATGTGGACTATTTTCGCGAAAGCTTAATGATATGCGATACCAAAGGGGCCCGTAAACTTTCTAATAAACGCATTAATGGTATTTTATGGCCGTTTGTGGCTATTTTAAGTTTAGCCGCCGAAGAGCATGACTTTACTTACCCATTACGCCGCTATAAAACCTTAAAAGAAGAACGCGCTAATTCACTACCACTAACCGCAGATGAAGTACAACGCTTTTTAGAATGTACTCCTACACAATGGCGCGATTATTTTACGGTGCGATTTTGGACCGGTATGCGTAGCTGTGAAATACACGGCCTGCGCTGGGAAGATATCGACTTTAATCATCGCCTTATTCGTATTCGCCACAATTGGGTTAATGGTGAATTGGGGGATGTAAAAACACCTAAGTCGCGCCGCGACTTAAAAATGTGTAATACACTCTTTTCGCTATTTAAACGCTTACAAAAACAAACAACCAGTGAATTTGTGTTTACTCACAAAGGCAAACCGCTTGATACCCACTTTGTAAGCACTCAACTGTGGTACCCCACACTGAATAAAGCGGGCCTTGCACGTCGCCGCCCCTACGAAACACGCCATACCGCTGCTGTCCTGCATATCGCAGCGCACGAAAACCCGCTGTACATTTCGCACATGCTAGGCCACAGCGACACACGTTTATTGTTTGACGTATACGCACCCTATGTTGCCAATGCGTCAAGGCAAGATGGCTTTGCGTTTAATGAAATGATGATTGAACGCGGGATTGCATAAAGCACACACAGTTAATGGCTATGCGTTTGATTGCTTAACGCCAAACAAACGCATCCCACACCTATACCATTTAATACTAATACCGCGCTTATGCGCATTTAATTTAATGCTAACCTAAAAGAGGTTATTTATGATTTGCAAACAATGCACAAACAATACAATGCCATACCCATTAACTGAAGAGTTAGAAATAGCTCAAGATGCGTTTTATAAGCTCATGAATATGCCATTAAAGCAGCTCAATAAACGCCAATGGTATGATGAATTTAGTAACAAGATGATGTTTCAGCCTATTATTGGTTTGTTTAAACAGTACGAAAGCACCATTCCTTACTCTGCCTCTAGCCATAAGCGGGCATGCCAAAAGCACATTACACAATTTTTAGGGTATACCACAAAGCCATCAAAGCCGCGTCGGCGAATGTTGAGCTATTTATCTCAGTATATTTCTAAAGAATGCAAGGTCACTTTGTGCGCGTGTGCCTTTAAAAAGCAAAAAACACTCGGTGCAAAAAAAATTAAAACAGAGTTACAACGCAAGTTGGATAACATACTCACCGATAGAAGAGCCACTGACAAAAACTTATTAGCGTTAAATGTTGAGGTTAATTACATTTACTCGAAGCGCGACTATCGCTATACCCTGAGCGCTGAATTTTTAGAGGCAAGAAATAAAGTTGAAAAGCGTATAACCGAGACACGCAGTAAATTACTCTATTATGCTAAAAGTATACAGGCGGTGTCTTATGACCTTGAAGACATGAACACACCAGAAAAAGTAGAGGCATTTAAAGCAAGTGTGAATGAAGAGCTTCAACGATTTAGTGACGCGATGCATGTCACCGACATTAAAGTATACACATCAGCTTATTTTCCAGAGCATCAACGTCCCGACTTAAAAAATCACTTTAAACAAAAAGATAAGTACATCATTGATATTATTATTGCCAATTACTTCATAGCACGCACTACACTGTCTGCATTACGACAAAGACGAAACGGTGGGAGGGTGTGTGACATGGTATGCAATGATATAAAAATTATTAACGATTTATACCGAATTTCAAATAAGCTAAAATCCCTCCCTATAAAGGTAAGCGCGCATTTAAGCAGTGCGCTTAGCTATAATCGAAGTCTAGCTGCACATTCCACGGCATTAGGTCGGTAAAATCATCATCACCCTCATCTCGATTCGGCAACGCTTTAAATAAATGCACA
>NZ_JACJDO010000057.1:0-17867 GCF_014163535.1 Pseudoalteromonas sp. SR45-4 | reverse complement strand
TATTGTAAAGCCCGATACGCCAAATATAAAAGTAAGTACGCCGCAGTTTCAATCAATGAATGTAAATTGGGATGCATTTAACTTAAATCAGCTCGATGATTTACCTACTTTATTAACGCCTGTCAAAGCCGTTTTACCAAAAAGCTTAACGCGCCAAGGTGTAGAAATATTTACTGTAAAACTTGACGTATTTATAGATGAAAACGGAATAGTTAGCTTAATTGAGGTAGTACAAAACCCGTATCCTACACTCAAGCCCGCGATAGATAAAATAATTAAGCAAAGCCGTTTTAGTGCTCCCAAAAAAGAAGGCGAAGCTGTGCGCGCTCGCTTTATTTGGCCAATCGAATTTAAACCTTAAGCCCAATTAAAATGAAAAATATGATCGTAATTAAAATGCTAAAACCACTCTCTCGTTCATTATTGACTACGTTAATGTGCTCGTTACCTTTACTCGGTACAAATAGCGCTTATGCAAGTACTATTAGCACACCATTAAAAGTAACCTTATCACCTAGCGATCCAACATGGCAGTTAGCTATAAATAATAAATTACTTGGCCCAACTGAGGTCCTTATTGAACCAACTGAGCGCGGGTTTGCGCGCCAAGTACAACCTTTACTACAAGAGGGTAACTATAAGGCGGTTGCTGCGCTTTTTAAAAACCGCGATATAAACCAAGACAGCACTGCGCTTAAGCTATTGCGTGCTCAGGTGCTACTAACGCTAAAAGAGTTTGGTCGTGCCGAAACCGCTTACTTAGCATGTTTAAAGGCCTCACCCGACTTAATAAAAGCACACCAAGGCTTGAGCCTTTTATACATGCAACAAGCAAATTATAACAAAGCACAAACACATCTAGTTCACAGTATTGAGCTTGGCCAAGCTGATGCACAAAGCTATGCGCAATTGGCTTATATACACGTGCAACACAGCCAACCTTGGAGCGCAGTAGCTGCGTATCGCCAAGCACTTATGCTTGCGCCTGAAACAGCTCAATATCAACAAGGGTTATTATTTGCATTAATTGAATCGGGCGATTTAAATCAAGCAAACGCGTTATTAAAAGAGTTACTGAATAAAACACCTGATAACGCAGAACTATGGTTACAACGTGCACAGATAGCATTGCAATTAAAACAAAACAAACAAGCACTTGCCGCCATTGAAGTTGCCTTAAAACTTAATCCAAAAGACACCAATAACCAACTCCTTGCAGCGCAATTGCATTTAAGCGAAGGTAGCAGTAAACGTGCAGTTAGTTTATTAAAGCAAGGTTTAAAACACGCAACTAAACAGCAGCAAAGCGAAGTTATTAATACCACCATGCAAACACTAGGCTGGCTTGTATCACAACAGCAGTGGGATTTAGCAAAACAGCTAATACACAGTGCCAAAAAGCAAACTAAAAACCTATCACGTGACAAGCAGGCGCAATTTTCGGTATATAGTGCACAACTTGCCATGCAGCAAGGTAATACACAGCGCGCACTTAAAAGCTTACACAACGCACTTAAAATAAACCCTAATTTAGGTGATGCCCTACTCAGTTTAGCCAGTATTTATCGTAGTAAAAATCAACTTACTCAAGCTAAACTTATGTACATACGCGCACAGGCACTACCTGATTATCAACTATCGGCTTGGCTTGGATTATCGCAAATAGCAATCGACTCTAAAGATTACCCTAATGCACTCAAACATCTTAAAAAAGCACTGCAAGCAAACCCGCAGCGCCAAGATTTAATAACCAATATTAGGGCTCTTGAGAATATAGTGCGCCAAGAAGGGTAAGGGTAATTTAATCAGCAATAAAAAGTAAATTACGTCTAGGTTTCCCAGTTTTGCATTTCGACTATGCGCGATTGCGTTCGTGCATATTCAAAGCTTAGCTTTTTACCTTGATACAAAGTGTCTATATCGGCCTGTGCATTTATAACCAGTAACTTATGGCAGTCATAAAACTCATCGACCAAAGCAATAAAACGTCGTGCTTCATCATCAAAAAAGTGCTCGTCTAGAGTTTGTTTTTCACGCTGGTAGCTGTCCTCTATACCGTGCACGATTACTTTACCGGTTGCGCCTACACCCATTTTTGGCACGTTTGCCACATATAACACAGAAAATTGCTGAGCTAAAAACATGTAATCGTTAGCACTTCGTGGGCCAGAGCATAACGCCATAAAATCAATCATTATGGCATTAGCTGTTTTTAATAAATAAGACAACGCTCTAGCGTGCACCGTAATCTCGCCACTTTGCGATGCTTGCGGATACTGCGTTAAAAATTTAGCTTTAAAGTCATCGCTGGGTAAATTAATAAAGTAATGGCTACTATTTTTACCATAGCGGAAACGATGATCCTCCTCCCCCGCTACATTAACTATCTCGCAATAATTATTAATTAAGTCTATGGTAGGTAAAAATCGTGCTCGCTGCAGGCCATTGTAATAAAGCTGCTCTGGTTTTGCATTTGAAGTGGCCACCAACACCACACCTTGTTTAAATAATGCATCAAACAGCCGAGCCATAATCATAGCGTCGCCAATATCGCTAACAAAAAACTCATCAAAACATAGCACCCGAATATTTTTGGCCCAATTTTTAGCTATGATTATTAACGGATCTTTTTGCCCTTGTAACTGCCCTAACTGCTGATGTACCTGCGCTATAAAATGATGGAAATGCAGCCGCTGTTTTTTACTTATAGCCACATTATTATAAAATAAATCCATTAGCATGGATTTACCACGCCCTACCGGCCCATACAAATACACACCTTTTATGAGTGGCGACTTTTGCCACCAGCTATACTGTATTTGTAATTGTTCACTAAGCGAATTAAGTGCCTGTACGGCATTATTTTGCGCAGCATCGAAGCTAAGCTCGCCCGATGCAACCTTAGCTTGGTAAAGACTTATTATTTGTGTGTCCTGCACTGTCATGGTATTTCACTATCCGTTATAATCGCGTCCATTGTAGCCGACTCAAAATGTGAACCCCAATGAAATTCCCTTGCCGCCTAGATAAATTTATTAGTCATTTAGCAGAGCTGCCACGCTCAAAAGCCAGAGCCAGCATTAAACGCCAAGCCGCACTCGTCAATGGTGAAGTGGTCACTGCTTTCGATTTTCAAATTAAGCAGCAAGACGAAGTAGTTTTTCAAGGTGAACAACTCGTATTTTTAGGTAAACGCTACTTCATGTTAAACAAACCCGTTGGTTATGTAAGTGCCAATAGTGATGAACTACACAAAACGGTATTCGATTTAATTGACGAGCCAAATATGAGCGACTTTCACGTAGCAGGCCGCCTCGATATTGACACCACTGGCTTAGTTATCTTAACCAACGATGGCGACTGGTCGCATAAAATAACGTCTCCTAAAAACAATAAATTTAAAACCTACTTAGTAGAAACCCAAGAGCCCATTACTGACGAATCGTTAGAGGCACTGCGCGAAGGGGTACAATTACATAACGAAAAAGCTCTAACCCGTCCGGCAAAAGCAGAGCGCCTCGCTAATTACGGCTTACGTTTATCTATTTGTGAAGGTAAATACCACCAAGTTAAGCGCATGTTAGCCGCTGTAGACAACAAAGTGGTTGAATTGCACCGCGAACAAATTGGCAATATTAAACTAGACGAAAACCTAGCAGCGGGTGAATATCGCTTGTTAACAGCCGAAGAAATTAAACTGTAAAGAATTTTTTAGGCTTCAATCAAGTATTAATAACGAAAGATAAGGCAGCCTAAAAACACAGCACTTTTAACACAGATAACGAGCATAACAGAGCTTCGAGACTCTAATTTATTAAAAGGATATAACAGTGAAAGTATTAACCGTATTTGGCACCCGCCCAGAAGCGATAAAAATGGCGCCGCTAGTACATGCATTAACTAACGATAGTCGCTTTGAAGCTAAAGTTTGTGTAACGGCGCAGCATCGTGAAATGCTAGACCAAGTACTTGAGCTGTTTAAAATAACCCCTGACTACGATTTGAACCTGATGAAAGCGGGCCAAACACTACCAGAAGTAACCAGTCGTATTCTGCTAGAGTTAACGCCCGTACTTAAAGAGTTTAAGCCAGATGTAGTGCTTGTTCATGGCGATACCGCGACTACTTTTGCAGCAAGTCTGGCGGCTTATTATGAGCAAATCGCAGTAGGTCATGTCGAAGCAGGCTTGCGTACAGGTAATATTTACTCACCCTGGCCAGAAGAAGGTAATCGTAAATTAACCGGCTCACTTACAAAGTACCATTTAGCACCCACCGAAAATTCAAAAGCTAACTTATTAAAAGAAAACTACCCGGCTGAAAACATATCTGTAACGGGTAACACAGTAATTGATGCGTTATTAATGGTTAAACAACAAATTGAAAATGATGCAGAATTAAGCAATACACTTGCATCGCAATTCCCAATGCTTGATGAAAATAAAAAGCTTATATTGGTTACAGGCCATCGCCGTGAAAGTTTTGGTGGCGGGTTTGAGCGAATTTGCGAAGCATTAGCGCAAACCGCAAAAACTCATCCAAATACGCAAATACTTTATCCCGTGCATTTAAACCCGAATGTACAAGAGCCAGTAAAGCGCATTTTAAAAGATGTTGATAACGTACATTTAATTGAGCCACAACAATACCTGCCATTTGTATACTTGATGAATCGTGCTCATATTATTTTAACTGACTCAGGTGGCATTCAAGAAGAAGCACCAAGTTTAGGTAAGCCTGTATTAGTTATGCGTGATACCACAGAGCGCCCAGAGGCAGTTGAAGCAGGTACAGTGAAATTAGTTGGTACCGATGTAGCTAAGATCACCGCAGCATTAAATGAGTTGTTAACTGATGATGCTGCATATAAAACAATGAGTCGCGCTCACAACCCTTATGGTGACGGCAATGCATGCCAACGTATATGTGATATTTTAGCGCGTTAAAAGTTGAAGACACTAGGCACTAGGTTCTAAGCAATTTATCGATAACTTGGCGAGAAAACCCAGTGATTTTTAGTCGCTGGGTAGTTCACAACTACAAGGCCTAATTGTAAATGCGTGCTTGGCTAATTACTTACTGACGCCTGAAACCTAATGCCAGCTTTTAATTTTTAAGACTTTATTTGCACTAAGTCAAAGTTCACCATGCCAGGTACTATGGCCTGAAGGCGGGATTCGGTTACATCAAGGGCATTTAAACATTCGCAGTATTCCGCGGCTTTAAGTTCGAGTTGGCGGGCTTTTTCTTGGAGTGATTTATCTATTTCTGAAGAAATGATATCCATGCGTTGGCTCATGTCGTTCATTCGATCTTCAATATTACCTTCGCGCGATTTAAATGCATCGCCTAACGACATTAAAATAGCCCCGAGGGAGCCATGCACTGCCGAGTGAATTTTTTTGCTAATATCTTTAGTGAAAAAGTCGTCTATTTTGGAAAGTGATTGCGGCGCAATAAAGAAAAAATCATCGCCGCGTTTAAACTTATCCATTAGCGCACGTTCAACGTACTGCAATTGCGTTTTAAGCACTTCTGATTCTTTATCTGTCATGCCTTCAACAACATGCTCAATTGCACTGAGCCCTAAATTAACACCATCGGTGGCTAAGTTAACGAGTTCAGGAACAGTTTGACGAATACCGCTGCTAAACTGCTCAAGGACTTTACTTTCGTCATCACTTAAGTCAATCCAATAGCCACGGATAAACAATTGGTTATTATTATTAATTTGTACGCGGGTTTGGCCCTTATCAACAATGCGAATAATATCATCAGTAATGATTAAACCGTGACGAAGCTCTACATCACACTGCTTTTGCGCAAATACGTTATTGCTTAAAAGTGCTACAGACAACGCCAATATCGAACGAGATAAAAACGCCATAAACACCTCAAAATAGCCACAACAGAAGGCGGGTAGATTAACAAAAAAACAACTTTATGCAAGCAAAAGTAACACAATAACAAAGACAGCCCTGCGTATTTAACCTATGCAATGAGTAATACAAAAAAACACCGCGTTTAAATTAAGCGCGGTGTTTTTTAATTTCTTAGTTAAAAGCCGCCTGCTGCTTTATTGCTAAAAGCGATCCTTTTAAATTGGCGAACCTGGCGGGATTGGTAATGCTTTAAAGTTATCTGGCCAGCTACCTGTGGTTAAAAACTGGTTAACTTGTTCAGCTAAATATTGTTTAAACGCGCTTTCACCTATACTGGTGTTGCTTAGTAGTGAATTTTGTTCAAAGTCATCTTTTAGCTTAGTTAAATAGTAACGCAGTTGTGCTTGTACTTCTGGACTTACGTTATCGCTGGCCACTAAATCAGCCATTGTTTTAGCACTTAAAAATTGCACTCGCTGAGTGATCTTTGCCACCATGTTATTGGATGGCAATGCCACAAAAACCTGCTTATAAAGCTGTAAAAGTAACTCATCTAAACTATAAAAATCATCACTGCGTGCTTGTTGTTGCGCAAGGCGATTTAAACGCTGTGCATTTAGTAATAACGATAAGCTATGCTGCACGGCAACTTCAGGTAACGCCATAGCATCAAGGGTTAAACCAGTGCGCCCCACTATACTTTCACGCGTTCTAGACTCGCCATACGCTTTTGGCGGAATAAGTGCGAGTATCGACTCTGGCAACACTAAATTACTGCCCTCTAGAGTGGTTAAAATAGCTTTAACCGCCTGTTGTTGCGTTTGCTTAGCAACTACTTGCGCGCCTTTTACAGGTTTATCACCACGTACTTCGTACTCGTAATTTACCCCTGCGATTAGTTTAGCCACCGCCTCTACTTGGTAACGGTGAAATAAATACAAAGGCACTAGTTTTTCTTCTAATTGCGATAACGCCTCACCCGTTTTTATATTATGAATACCAAATTGTGCGAGTGCTTGCTTACGCACTTCTAGTACTCTTAATAGCTCTTCGCTTGGTGCTGCGCCGTTATCCCACAAATGAGCCGTAGGATGCGCGCCACCGGCAGCACGGGCATCGTTATCAGATATAAACTCGAGCCCTTTAGTGTTGTTTTCTTTTAAAATAGCCGCCAATGCTGCTGCTTCGTTTTGATTAGTAAAGTCGCTGTAGCCGTATTTAATAACTTGTGTATCCCACACGCCCATACCCGTAGCATAACCGCGTGACACATCAAGCTTGCCTTGTTCATCAAAGCTAAGCAGCGGATGCGGATAATCCATTACCGAGGCTCTATCGCCCACTGAAGCGGCAAAGTTATGAGAAATCCCCAAGGTATGCCCAATTTCGTGAGCACTTAACTGCCTAATACGATCAAGTGCCATGGCTTGTAGTGTTTTTGCTATTTCATTGCCGTTTAAATAAGGCGCAGCCAGCGCTTCTGCAATTAAAATATCTTGGCGTACGCGCAGTGAGCCAAGCGTTACATGCCCTTTTATAATTTCGCCGGTACGCGGATCAATTACCGAACTGCCATACGACCAACCACGAGTAGCACGATGCACCCATTGCACTACATTATAGCGAATATCCATAGGGTCGGCGTTTGTTGGTAGTACTTTTATTATAAATGCATTTTTATAACCCGCGGCACTAAACGCTTCATCCCACCACTGTGCACCTTCAAGCAATGCACTTTTTACCGGCTCTGGCACCCCAGGATCAAGGTAATAAACAATCGGCTCAATAGGGTCGCTAATAGGTAAACTCGGATCTTTTTTAGTTAAGCGATGACGTGGTATATATCGCACATACATAGACTCACCAAGTGCTGCAGCATAGTTTTTATGCTCAATACTCCAAAAACCCGATTGCGGATGGAAGTTGCGCGGGGTGTAGTTATCGTCTGGTAATTTAATTAGTGAATGGTGCATATGCACCGTTAACGAATAGGCGTCGGGGCTTATTTCGCGCACAAACTTACCCGGTTTAGTACCGGCAAAGGTAAGTACGGCTTCAAGCTCTGTATTATTAATAAATGCTTTAGAGCGACTCATATAAACTGCACTACGCGATTCGTCTAGATTAAAGTTACCTTGTTTAGTCGCTGCCAGGGTTCGATTTACACCGTGTACATCACTAAGTAAATACGGAGTGTAATCGATTAATAGCGCCCGCTTATTTTGCGCAACCACTTTAAAGCCCGCTAATATACTTGATGCAAACGCTTCATTAATACTTTGCTGCTCGGCTTTATTACTGGTATTTGCGCGATAGTAAGTATTTACAGCACGTAGCATTACTTTGTCGCCAAAGCGCTCAAATTGCACTAAGTGTGTATTACCAAGCTGCCCTCTATCGAGCCCTATATCGTTAGAGCCCAAGCCATTTGGCAAGCTTTGCTGTAGCAAAAATTGCTGCTCTAGTTTATCTACTTTTAAATAAACCTTGCCGTTTTCTGTATCGTAAAAAAATGAAAAATATCCCGGAAAATGATTCATCTTTCCAGTAAATTCATCAATAGACTTAATTGCTGCGTGCGCTTGAGTTATCATAGTGAGCAACACAGTAAAGAGAATGTAACCTAGTAGTTTTATTTTTTGCATAATCTTATCTTTGTTATTGGCGTTTTAAGTACGATTAGGTAACCCCATTATAGGGGGGAATTTAAACAATACAGTTATTTAAGACGAATTTCAGCGCTCCAAACTAATCCCTCTCACATTATGATTAGTTTAATCACGTTATCAGGAAAATAGAATGCGTAGACTTCCTCCAGTATTACTTGAAGATGGTTGCCCAAGAGAGTTAATCTCTTTGATCAGAACTATTTTAGCCGCATGTAAAGAAATTTCATTTCGTGTTGGCCAAGGCGAATTATCGGGTGTATTAGGCTCAACACTTGACGAGAATATTCAAGGCGAAACTCAAAAGAAGCTTGATGTTTTAACCAACCAACTGCTTAAAGATATATTATTGGAATCGGGCTACGTAAAAGCCATCGCCTCTGAAGAAGAAGACTACACAGTTGCTGGTAATCCTGATGCAGAATATATTGTAGCGTTTGACCCACTTGATGGCTCATCAAACACCGACATAAACTCGTTAGTAGGTACTATTTTTTCAGTAATGAAAGCGCCTGAAGGCGCAGATCCTGCTGACCAAAGTATTTTTATGCAACCGGGTATTAATCAAGTAGCGGCAGGTTATGTATTATATGGTCCATCGACTATATTGGCGCTAACGACAGGTAAAGGCACCCGCTTTTTCACTCTAGATAAAACTCACGGCACCTTTTTATTAACTCAAGATTTTGCAAAAATACCAGCAGATACCAACGAATATGCTATTAATGCGTCAAACCAACGCCATTGGCAACCTGCTATGCAAAACTACATTAACGACCTTGTAGCTGGCGACACTGGCCCACGCGCTCGAAACTTTAATATGCGCTGGATTGCTGCAATGGTAGGCGATGTACACCGCGTATTAAGCCGTGGCGGGTTATTTACCTACCCAACCGATACCAAAAACCCAAGCCAGCCAAATAAGCTTCGTCTGCTTTACGAAGCAAACCCTATGGCCATGCTAGTAGAGCAAGCTGGCGGGATTGCGTCAACTGGCACCGAGCGTATTATGGATATACAGCCTAATGCCATTCACCAGCGCGTAGCTGTAATTTTAGGCTCAAAAAACGAAGTAGAAACCTGCTTGGGATATCATAAGTAATAAATAGAAATACAAGGTTTTAGGTATCAGATTTTAGGCGAGAATTAAGCCAGCGCGGTGTTTAAATTAACCGTAGATACAAGGCGGGGCTTTATGCCGCGCTTGTTAAATTTATAAAATGCGCGAGGTAAACTCCCGCCTACGGTTCGGTATTTTATCAACACCTGAGATCTCGTACCTTTAATACTTGACTAAAAATTAGCCACGCTTTTACTCTTGTAAAAGCGTGGCTAATTTGGCGAGCTTTTCATAATTAAGCTCGCCCATTTGCTCACTGTTACTAAGTGCATAAATAACGCCTTCACACTCAGCGCAATCAATATCATCTCGCGCCTCAATCACATTTGCCCACAGTTCCAAGTCATCAAGTACTATTTCATTATGTAAACAACGCTCAAACACATTTAGCATGATTGACGTACTTAGGGTAAATAATGGCTGTTTTGCTGCTGCCGCAGATACAATGACATCAATAGCCTCGTCTTTTTCTGAGCCGAAGGTAATAAACTGCGCTAATGCTTTTTGTATATCCATAATATTGTTATTCTGCGCTCACCGTGATTTAAAAGTAAAATAATGACCCAAATTAACTGCACGCAATGTAATACTGCTCTTACCTGTAATGTGACTGACATATCAGCATGTTGGTGCAACAAGTTACCCGCTATTTTACCGTTAGATCTTAACGCTACAAGCTGTTTATGCCGCAACTGTACGCTGACTAAAATAAACACTTACTTACAAAGCCTTTATTCGCAGCCGATTAAAATACAACTCGCGTTTGCTAAGCAATTTAAAAATAATGGAGAGCTGATTGAAGGGCTCGATTACACTATGCAAAACAGCTATATGGTATTTAGTAAGTGGTTTTTTTTAAAGCGTGGCACATGCTGTAAAAATGGCTGCAAAAATTGCCCGTACAAGTAATAGCGGTTAAAGAAGGTTGTTGAATAACAGTTTTTAATTTGGGGCTTTTAGTAAGGGAGTAAACAAGCGCGGTGTTTAGTTTGCTACAGGTATGCTAGTTTTCTCTTACTGACGCGGATAACTTACTGCGGCCCCTGTCTGCTCTTTATTTCTTTCCCCATTCACTCCATGAACCGTCGTAAACACTTAAGTTAGCGTAACCGCACTCATCTGCAAATAACGCTAATATACAGGCGGTTATACCCGCGCCACATGTAAATTGTAGTTTTTCTGCATTACCGACTAGGGCTTTAAATTGCTGCTGTATTTCGTTAAGTGGCTTAGCCTCACCACGGCACAGTAATTCGCTATAAGGTAATGAAAGACTATTAGGAATATGGCCGCTGCGCATATCAGCACGGGGTTCAGGGTCTTCGCCTGTAAAGCGTTTGTGTGCACGCGCATCGAGTAATACTATGGCCGGATCATCAATTGCGTTTTGTACCTGTTGCTTGTTAATAAAGTAACCCGTTCTATAACGCGCAATAAAATTACCATTATGTTTTGCCTTGCTATAGCTTTGCTGTACCGGGTAGCCGCTCTCAAGCCATTTACTTAGCCCACCACTGAGCACTTTTACATTATCAAAGCCCATAGATTTTAGCATCCACCATGCCCTAGCTGCGCTAAACAAACCCTCATCCTCATAAATAACAATGTACGAATCGTGGTTAACGCCTGCCTTTTGCATTACTTGAGTAAATTGCGTTTCGCTACACAAAGTATTAGGTAACGGGTTAGAACGATCTGCTAGTTCATTTTTAATATCAAAGCGCTGCGCGTTGGGCAGCACAGCTTTAGCAACGTAGTTACCAGTTAAACCCGGGCGCAGCATACCCGCGTCAAATAATATTAATGCAGGATCATTTAATTGCGTATAAAGCTGCTCATTGGTAATTATATTTTTCATTTATCTATCTCAAGGTTTGGCTGCTTTTTTAAAAGTGAACAGCTGAGCGCTGCCACTTTACAGCTCTTAAATCTTTATTATTTCACTGCGCAATGGTGCCATTTTCGATATTATTTTATTTTGTACTGGATGGGGTATACTTTGCTCGTCCATCGCATTAATTAGCAGATCGACTACATGATTAAAATCTTTTTCATTAATATTCATGCCAGTATGAATAGCAACCATAGAGTCGCCTTTATACTCACACGGGCCGTTTGTTAGCGCGCATAAGTGGCTTATAAAGCCTTGGCGAAAATGAGTAATGTTACTGTGCTCAAAATAGTGAAACACTTGCCTGTCATTACCTATTTGATAAATAAAGCTATCCACTAGTTTTTCTATGCCGGCATTACCATTTATTTGCTGATACAAACTCTGTTTAGGCTTGCTGCTACAGCCAGCTAATACACTTGTAGCCAATAAAAATAGTATAAAAACTCTCATTACCAATATCCTGTCACCGATAAATACCAACCGGTTTGATCGCTTGCTCCAGCTATACTGCCTAAATCTAAGTAGGCGGCGGTTACGCTCATATGTTTATTTGGCATCCAAGCTACAAACACATCTTTCCAATCTTGCTCGCCTAATCCTAGGTTATTTGTTTTTTGACGATACTCAACACCTAACGCTACTTCACGGCTTAAAAATATCGCTGTGCTTGCCTCAAATAACAATTTATTGCTGGCATTATTGCCGCCATAACCCAGTAACCCTAGTTGGTTGGCTTTGCTGTAACGGGTGGTCACGTTCCAAAACCAGTTGTATCCTGCAATAGCACCTAAGTGTAACTTGCTTGCCGCTAAGTAAAAGTCGGTGCCGCTGGTGCTTTCTGCACCCACTAGCTTTGCAACCGTGCCATCGTCTAACGACTTATGCTGTATACCTAAACTTACCTGTGGCCAACTACTGTAAACAATGTCGCCATATAAACGAACTTTAGCACCAGTTATCGACTGCTCTATTTGCGTACTCAGCGCGGGTACATCAAACTCTTGCTGCGCATAGCTAAGCTCAACGCGATTAAACAAATTAAGCTGTGCGCCACATACATCTAACGTATAGTCGGTTACATCTGCACGGCTACAAAAACCATTAACCGAAACCTCATCCTCACTGGCATACCCAGCAAGTTGCGCCCACGGAACAAGGCCACCGCCACCAGCCCCCTCAACTTGAGACACCCCAGGAGTAGCTAATAATTTACCGCTACTCGCAGCAGTAATAAAACTGGCTGTGAGTAATACCCCCGCCATAAAACACTTAATGTACGCCATCGTATTCCTCTAACCACTGCTCTAATAGCTCAGCTTTTAATGGTCGACTTAAATAATAACCTTGTGCGTGATCGCATTGCATCTGCTTAAGTAATGTTAAGGTTCCTACTGTTTCTACCCCTTCGGCTACTACCGAAAACCCTAATTGATGCCCTAAAGTAATACTCGACTGCACAATAAATTGATCTTTTTGCGATTCATCAAGCTTTAAAATAAAGCACTTATCTAATTTAAGCTCATCAATTGGCAGCATTTTTAAACGCCCTAACGATGTTTGTCCTACACCATAATCATCAAGCGATATTTTTACCCCAATAGCTTTTAAGTTTTCGAGGGCAATTATGCCTTTTTCTTCATTTTCGATCATATCGCGCTCGGTGAGCTCAATGGTGATCAACGCAGGGTTAACCTTATGCTTTTTTAAAGTACGTACTAATGACGAATGAAACCCCGCAAACGCAATATCTTGTGCCGATACATTGATAGCCGCTTGTAAATGTATGCCTTTTTGCAGCCAAGCGGCAACTTGTGCAATAACGGTATTAACCACCCAGGCGGTAAGCTCTACAATTAATCCCGACTGTTCGGCTAAATCAATAAACACCTCAGGCGACACCCAACTACCATCTTTACGTTGCCAGCGAATTAAGGACTCAACCTTATCGACCTTTTGTATTTTCATATTTAGTTTTGGCTGATAGGTCATAAATAACTGGCCGTCATCATCGCTTATAGCTTGCTTAAGCTCGTCAAGCATAACTAAGCGCTCTAAATGCGCTTCGTCTTCGCCTTGTTGATAGTAATGAATATTTTGATGATGGCTGGTTGCGCTTTCTACTGCTATAAGTACTCGACGAATTAGATCCTCAGCTTGTTCACCGTGTAGCGGATATTGCACCACCCCCACACTAAAGCGTAAGTTTATTTTTAAGTTTTGAATGGTGTAACCCGCTTGGAGCTGCGCCATTAAAGCAATAATACCGCGTTTAAATTCGCTCACTGCCCCCGCCGGAAACACGGTTAAAAACTCATCGCCACCAATACGCGCATGAAAGCCACCCAACTCATCTGAGAATTCACTAATACGCTTTGCCACCGCCTTTAAACAATCATCGCCAATACGTGGCCCTAACTTATCGTTTATATGCCGCAAGCCTTTAATATCGATAGCAACTAGCGTGTGTTCTGTGCTTTTATTTAATTGTTTGGCTAGCATTTCTAGCATAGCCGAGCGGTTATAAAAGCCAGTTAGCGTATCATGGCGAGCCTGATAGCTAATTTGCTGTTCACGCTTATTTATATCACTCCCCATGTGATGAAAAGCATCCATAAGGGTAGTTATTTCACTACTTTGTTTGCTGCCTTTAAATTCAAAATTATAATTACCCTTTGCAAATTGCTTAGCCACCACGGCCAATTGCGACAGTGGTGTAGTTAAATTATTTGCTAATAAACTACTGGTTACTACCCCAACAATTAAAGTAAGTATGGCAAGTATAATCAGCGTAATAAATAGCTGTTCAAAATCGCGATAGCTTTGGGTTAAATCGGCACTGAGTAAAATTATTACCGGGTGCGCTTGCAGTGCAGGCAGCTCAATTTCACGATTTTTATACACTAAATAATCACCAAAAAAGCGCGACGTCGTTTTGCTATTAAAATAATTAACTGGTTGCAAGTTTGCTGGAGGGGCTACCAATGAGGTTTTTACTAAGCTATCTGCGCTCGCTATAAAGCTTACCTCCATACCTGTTAGGCTTTTAAGCTCTGAAGCTACATCACTGGTTATTTTAAAACCCACTAAACTGTAAGCGATGGTGCGCGGGGTTTTAACTGGCAGTAAAATAACCTGATACAGCTGACCATTTAATACCACAAAACTAGAGCGCTCCGCGGTAGTTAATAACTCACTCATTAAAGGCTGCAGATTATCGGTAAAGTTGTCCTCATCATCATTGGTTGATATTAACTGCCCCGACAAATCTAACAGCAGCATTAAATCGGCATTTATACGCTGGCTATGATTGTATAAAACACTGCTTATAGTAGCAGCGTCACGCGTGGCAACCGCTTGTTTAAAGCCAAAATCGGAGGTGAGTACTTTAGCGGCAGTTAATAGTAGGTTTTCTTTCGAGTTTAAATATTGTTTATAAACATTTTGTGCCACGCTTATGTCTTGATTGACTTTTTCTTCTTGAAACTTACTTGTAGACCACCAAAAGCTCAGCAAACTAACCACAGTGGTTAATAACACCAAGCCTACACATAAAATGGTTATACGGTTTCGCAAATTGTTAGTCATTACCGCCCTTAAACTGACTGCCAAAGGTGTTACGTGGTGCTGGCGAGGAAGTATTTATGGTTATAGGTAAAATAGCTTGTGGCTCTATATTCATCATTTTTTTATTTTCTAAAGGCGCAGTTTGCAACGCATGCCAAATACTTATTTGCAAAGGCTGCGTAGTAACAGGCAAACTTACAACTCCGTTTTTATCGGTTTTATAAACTTGCTCACTCTTAGCCACATAGATATAACCCACCATAGAATCATGAATATTACAGCCTAGTACCACAACACCTTGAGTGTCAAAAATAATTGGCTCTTTGGGTTGCCCTGAGTAGAGTTTTAATTGAAAAGATTTAGCGCTTGAAAACGAATACACGTTATGGCGAATATTATCGCTATTAGGAAAGTTAACTAATTGCCCTTGCTGCACAATAAGTAGCTCAGGTAAAAACTGCTTATTTACCTGATCCATTACCGCAACGGGGAGCTTTTTAACACTTGGATTTGTAGGCTTAAAAGCAGTGTTTGCTTGGCCTATTTCAACAACGGCATTAGGTAACACCATACCGTGTTGATCTTTTATTACTAAATCAATATTTGCGCTAATAGCAGCGTGGCTAAAAAGCACACTTAAAGCGAATAAATAACGTTTTTTTGCAAAAACTTGCAATGCTCGTTCAAACATAACCATACTCAAATATTAATTTTAAGTTCAGTTAATTAGAGACGAGCACCAATTGCAAGAAATATAGTTCAGTCACTAAAAATAAACATTTTAGCATTCATTTTTTAGCACTTTAGTCGTGTTATTTTATAATTAATCCATAATCGGCATCTAAAATAGCAATTACTTCTTGACGCGGATCAGCAGGAATAACAATCTCTTTGCCCACTATTTTACTGGCAATGCCCACGTAGGTATTTGACACTTCAAGCATTACTGACTCAGGTAAAATGTAATTTTTAGCTAGCTGCTCACGCTCATCCATGCGGTCTTTATTAAGTAGTACGTCGCTCTCTGGCACGTTATTAATTAACAGCTGACGAAAACCTTCCTTTGAGTTTTCAACAATCTTGCCATCTTTATAAGATGCTTCATCCCAAATGCGTGATGAATCAGGCGTGCCTACTTCATCAATATAAATAAGCTGCTCTGCGCCATTTATATCTTCTACATAGCCAAATTCAAATTTGGTATCTACAAATATTTGCCCAAGCTTAGCCAGCTCGCCACTTATTAGCTCAAAACCTTCCACTAATAACTTTTCGTATTGGGCTACATCATCAGCCGCTCTAAAGTTAAATACGCTTAGGTTATTAGTAATATTGCTACGCGTTATATTTACATCATCAACTGGGGGAATATCTGCCACACCAGTAATAATGCCTTTGGTAGAGGGAGTAATTAATACTTTATCGAGCTTTTGATTAGCTGTTAAACCTTCTGGTAAATTAATACCACAAAAGTCTCGTACACCTTTAGCGTAGTCGCGCCACATGCTGCCTGTAATATATTGGCGGGCAATGGCTTCTACTTTTACCGTACTGGCTTTGCGTACAATCCAAACATACGGATGCGGAATATCAACAATGTGATTACCCGCCAAACCGGCTTCATTAAACATGTTAAACCAATGAGCAGCCACTGAGTTTAATGCAATCCCTTTACCAGGAACGCCATTTAGGCCATTTTCACCTTGCCATATGCAATCAAAAGCAGAAATTCTGTCTGAAATAACCATAATGGCTAATTCAGTATCGGCAGGAACGTTATAGCCTTTTTCATTTATTAAGCGTTTGCTATCTGCATCGGTTAACCAATAAACTGAACGCACTTTGCCACTATGTACTTTACCTTTGGTACGAATGGGTAAGTCATCGTTTACGTCTAAAACTTTATAGCTAGTCATGCTATCTCCGGGGTTTGGCATGCTCAAAGAGCAAAGTATGGAATTGGGGTTAGGCGCTCTATAATAATCTAGCCAACCACAAAGCTCAATCTTAGGCTAAAAACAAATCATCTCAGTATATTTATCTAGCTAGCACATTGGGGTAAACTTGAATGATTACTTGCCCTAAGGAGCTAGCTTGAACTATTTAACTGCCACTAAGAATAAGAAATATTTAATGTATATTTCTCAAAATTATTCCTATGCTATTTTAAGGCCTTTGCAAGCAGAAATATTAGCTCAAGGAGGGGAAGTTAAATGGTTCTTAGAGGGTGATGAAGTAGACCCTAAGTTTTTAAAACCAACTGAACATCGCCTTGAATCAGTCAAAAGTATAAAAGATTGGGAGCCAGATGCTGTTTTCATACCAGGCAATACTATTCCAAGCTTTATTCCAGGAAAAAAAGTAGCTGTATTTCATGGTTTTAATTCTGGAAAGCTAAACAGAAAAGGTAAAGAAGACCATTTCAATATTAGAGGTTGTTTTGATTTATATTGTACACAAGGACCTAATACGACTTTAAGGTTTCAAGAGCTTGCTAAAAAGCATGGCTTTTTCCAAGTTTCAGAAACTGGCTGGCCCACACTAGATCCTCTGTTTAATGATCATGCAAGTAATCCTTATTTAAGTAAAGACTCTCGCCCAACAGTATTGATCTGCTCGTAAGCGCGCAATTAAACCCACATACCAATATTAATGCTACCTATGCATAATTTACTCAGCATATTAACCTGAGGTAATTATGAATAAACAGCAAAAAATAAAACACTGGCAAGGCATTTTTG
>NZ_JACJDO010000056.1:0-19327 GCF_014163535.1 Pseudoalteromonas sp. SR45-4 | reverse complement strand
ATGTGAAAGTAGGACATTGCCAGGCTCCAAATTGTAGAAAGCCCGACTAGAAATAGTCGGGCTTTTTTACGTCTGTAGAAAAGTGAAATGTGGGTGAATAATGTACACAAGTCTCCCGCGTAGGTCGGGCGAGCGTAGCGACACCCGACACTCAAATCATAAAAACATCATCACTAGCCAATGAGTTTAGTGCATTTGCACTGTGACTCTCCACTGCTGTGGGCACCACGACATTGCCAGGCTCCAAATTGTAGAAAGCCCGAATTTAACGATTCGGGCTTTTTTACGTCTGCAGAAAAGTGAAATGTGGGTGAATAATGTACACAATTCTCCCGCGTAGGTTGGGCGAGCGTAGCGACACCCGACGATAAAGAGCATCAAAAATAGCTAGATTGTTGCTTTTCTACTGCGTAGTGCATCGATAGCAAATGCTATTTATTAAGTGAGTATATTTATCCATGCTCATACTTGCTCAACTGGATTAAGCTATGGAAAATATGGAGGTAAGAGTATCATTGGCAGGTTTTACATATCTATCAATATATTTCCATATGGGTGACTAGCAATGGCCACTGGGTGCTGTCCGGATGGCATAGCATCTGTGGTAATTAGCAAGTGTTGCCGTATTATATCCTTAGTGAGGTGGGAGCTATAACTGCCTCAGTTTTACCTACGACAAGCAATTTATCGGGTTTAGTGGCCTGCACTAATTATAAATTAGAATATTTAATGGGTTGCTGGAATTAACTCCCGGTTATTATCACGCTTAACAGTTAGTAAATTTATGGAAGTGATATTGTGAAATGATTTGAGCTAAAATGATAGCGCAAACTAAAAACCCAACATGAGCTGGGTTTTTAATTAATTTAATGCGCTAGGAGCTACTTATTAGCTTCGTTAAATTATCTATGTAGTTCGCCGACTCTTTCAGGTTGGTAGGTTACTTCTTTTATTTTTACTTTTATTAAACCTCCACCAGGCTTAGGCCATTCAATTTCATCTCCTTGTGATAGCCCAAGTAAAGCGCCTCCTATAGGGGCTAAAATTGATATTTTTTGGCCGCTAGCGTCAAGATCTTTCGGGTAGACAAGAGTTAAATTAAATTCTTCTTTTGAAGATTCTACAACAAAATTTACGGTCGAATTCATGGTAACTATTGTTGCTGGAACGTCTTTAGGATCAACTATAGTTGCTCGCCCTAATTCTGCTTCCAGTTCTTTTTCACCCGCAAAACTGTTTGCTGGCAATGATTCGATTAAATCATATAGTCTATCTGCATCTAATGATGAGATGATTATTTCAGGTCTTTTATTCAACTCAATATCCTTAATAATGTTTATGTAAATAAAACTTACTCTGAGTATGATTCGGCATAAGCTTAATTGCACTAGAATACGTTGAAGTAATTTTTATTTGCAACTCAATAATCAACTATCTTAAGCAATAGTACTTAAGTGACTAAGAGTATAGTTAGTTTTTTATTTTTTCTATAACATTAAAAACCCAGCCGAGGCTGGGTTTTTTAACCGGGAGGTTTAGGTGGGGTTTACATCATACCGCCCATTCCACCCATACCGCCCATGCCACCCATATCAGGAGCGCTATCATCTTTAGGGATTTCAGCTACCATAGCTTCGGTAGTGATCATTAGACCCGCAATAGACCCTGCAAATTGTAGTGCAGAGCGTGTTACTTTAGTTGGATCTAGGATACCCATTTCAATCATGTCATTGTATTCGCCAGTAGCAGCATTGTAACCAAAGTTACCTGAACCTGCTTTAACTGCGTTAATTACAACTGAAGCTTCGTCACCTGCGTTTGTTACGATTTGACGAAGTGGCGCTTCCATTGCACGAAGTGCAACTTTAATACCGTGGTTTTGATCTTCGTTGTCGCCAACTAAATCTACAAGCTTACTTGCTGCACGAACTAGTGCAACGCCGCCACCAGGTACTACGCCTTCTTCAACCGCTGCACGAGTTGCATTTAATGCATCTTCAACGCGGTCTTTTTTCTCTTTCATTTCCATTTCAGTCGCAGCACCAACTTTGATTACTGCAACACCGCCAGCTAGTTTAGCCATGCGCTCTTGTAGTTTTTCTTTATCGTAGTCTGATGTTGCTTCTTCGATTTGTGCTTTAATTTGTGAAACACGGCCGTTAATACCTGCTTCTTCGCCAGCACCATCAATGATAGTTGTATCATCTTTAGTGATAATTACGCGCTTAGCTGTACCTAGGTCTTCAACTGTTGCTTTTTCAAGCTCAAGGCCGATTTCTTCTGAAATCACAGTACCGCCAGTTAATACAGCGATATCTTGTAGCATTGCTTTACGACGGTCGCCAAAACCAGGAGCTTTCACTGCTGATACTTTAACAATACCGCGCATGTTATTAACTACTAATGTAGCTAATGCTTCGCCTTCAAGGTCTTCTGCGATGATTAGTAGTGGCTTGCTTGCTTTAGCAACTGCTTCTAATGTTGGTAATAATTCGCGAATGTTAGATATTTTTTTATCTACAAGTAGAATAAATGGGTTATCTAGTTCAACAGTACCTTTTTCTGGGCTGTTAATAAAGTAAGGAGATAGGTAACCACGGTCAAACTGCATGCCTTCAACAACATCGAGTTCGTTTTCCAGTGATTGACCTTCTTCTACAGTAATAACACCACTGTTACGGCCTACTTTTTCCATTGCTTGTGCAATGATGTCGCCAATCTCTTTATCAGAGTTAGCTGAAATAGTACCTACTTGTGCAATTGCTTTAGTGTCAGAGCATGGAACAGATAACGCTTTAAGCTCTGCAACAGCAGCAATTACTGCTTTGTCGATGCCGCGCTTAAGGTCCATTGGGTTCATGCCTGCTGCAACAGCTTTAAGGCCTTCGTTTACAATAGACTGTGCAAGTACTGTAGCGGTAGTTGTACCATCGCCGGCTGCATCGTTAGCTTTAGATGCAACTTCTTTAACCATTTGTGCGCCCATGTTTTCAAACTTGTCTTCAAGTTCGATTTCTTTTGCTACAGATACACCATCTTTAGTGATAACTGGAGAGCCAAATGATTTATCTAGTACAACGTTACGGCCTTTAGGACCTAATGTAACTTTTACTGCGTTTGCCAGGATGTTTACGCCAGTTAGCATTTTAGCGCGTGCGTCACCTGCAAAAAGTACTTCTTTTGCTGCCATGTTTTAAATTCCTCTAAATTCTTAAATGTTTATAAACGAAAAGTAGGTTTAGCCTACAATGCCTAAAATATTATCTTCACGCATGATCAGGTACTCTTGACCTTCGATCTTTTCAACTTTCTCAACATATGAGCCAAATAACACAGTGTCACCGGCTTTAACTTCTAATGCTCTAACATCACCGCTTTCTAAAATGCGACCATTACCAACGGCAACAACTTCTCCGCGGGTTGATTTTTCAGCTGCAGAGCCAGTTAATACAATACCGCCAGCAGATTTTGTTTCTTCTTCTAGACGCTTAACGATCACGCGATCATGTAAAGGACGAATATTCATTTATTTAGTTCTCCTAACAGTTTCTGCGAAGGGCAGAAAAAAGCTTATATTGGTTGCATTCAATAATGGGGGTGTTACGCCAAAATCCAAGCGTAAAATTAAAAAAATTAATCTTTTCGTTCAAACTCACCATCTATGATGGTCGGTTTGTTCACTTGATGAGGATCTGCCTCAGTTTGACTGTGCTGGGTAAATGGTGAACCACCTTGTTGCATACCTGCACTCATACGTACAGTAGCTTGACTAGCAAGGCCGGCTGCCAGTTTGTTGCGAATTACTGGCGTTAATAATAGTAGCCCAAAAACGTCGGTCATAATGCCAGGCGTTAACAATAATACGCCAGCTATAATAACGCATATACCAGTAAATAATTCTTTCGCAGGCATTTGCCCTTCGGCCATTTGAGTTTGTGCTTTTTGTAGCGCGCTCATACCTTGTTGTTTTACCATTTTTGCGCCTAAAATCGCGGTAATAATTACTAGCGCAATTGTCGAAAAACCACCTATTACCTCGCTTACTTGTATAAGTAAGGCGATTTCAATAATAGGAATAATGATAAACAACACAAATAAAAATCTAAACATAAAGCTCTCTAAATAATGAAACTCAAAAGAGTTGATGAAATATAAGTGAGGGTGGAGCGGTCTAATTTCAAGGATACAGTAAGCGCTATTACTATTTTTTTGCAGTTATAGCATCTACACATTACATACGCTATCAGATACTATGCTTACAGACATTATTAAACACATAAAGGTTCATTATGGCGGCGCAATTTAAACTTATTTTTACTACCTGCAAAGATGAAAATGAAGCAAGAGAGCTGGCAAAAGCATTAGTTGAGAGAAAACTGGCTGCATGTGTGAATATTCTACCAAAGGTAGCTTCTATTTATATATGGGAAGGTGAAGTAGTTGAGGCAACCGAAGCTAAACTATTGATCAAAACAAAGTTAGATAAAATGAACGATGTATTTTTAACTATTAAAGCATTACACAGCTACGAAGTGCCAGAGATCCAGGTTGTTGATGTGGCAACGGGTAACCTAGCTTATTTTAATTGGATGGATGAGGTACTTAATTAATGCGTTTTTTCTTTTTGTTACTGGTTGCATTATTAGCGGCTCCAGCTAAGGCTAATAATATACTTGGTGATTTACTTGCACCTCCACAACAAACCTTTTTACAAGTAGACCAAGCATTTGTATTTGATTTTGATCAGCAAGATAATACTTTATTTATAGGCTGGGATATTGCACCTGAATACTACTTATATAAAAATAAAATAGAGATTATTGCCAAAGGCGCGAATATAGAAGTAGGCGACTTAGGTAATGGAGAAGTTATCGAAGATGAGTTCTTTGGTAAAACAGAAGTTTTTTTTAATGCACTTAGTATTGTTAGTAAGCTCAGTAATGTAACTGAGGGAGCAGTAGTAAAAGTGCGTTACCAAGGTTGTGCTGAAGCTGGGTTATGTTACCCACCTGAAGTTATTAGTATTCCGCTAAACAAAATTGCCGGTGAACAGCTGCAAAATGCTGATGATGCTACGCACAGTGCAACCTCTGCAAACGCATTTACAGCATTAAGTCAGGCTAATGCGCCGACAAGCAATGCGCCTAAAAAAGATCTGACCTTTACCGAGCAGTTAGCAAGCCAAGGGCTAATTACTAATTTACTGATATTTTTTGTTGTTGGTGTTGGCCTGGCTTTTACACCGTGTGTATTTCCAATGTTTCCAATTTTGTCGAGCTTAATTGCTGGGCAAAAAAATCTCTCAACTAAAAAAGCCTTCGCGTTATCATTTGTATATATTCAAGGTATGGCAGTGACCTACGCGGCATTAGGTTTGGTTGTGGCCGCACTTGGCGGGCAAGTTCAAGGTTATTTGCAGCACCCTTATGTACTTATTAGCTTTAGTTTATTGTTTGTATTATTAGCAATGTCGATGTTTGGTTGGTACGAAATAAAGCTACCAAGTGGCATGATGAACAAGTTAACCCAAGTAAGTAATAACCAAAAAGGTGGCAACTACGTTGGTGTGTTTTTAATGGGCGTATTATCGGGCTTGATTGCCTCGCCTTGCACCACCGCACCTTTGTCAGCGGCGCTATTGTTTGTAGCACAAAGTGGCGACTATTTAGTGGGGGGATTAACGCTTTATGTACTGAGTTTAGGGATGGGACTGCCATTATTGTTACTCGGTACATCGGGCGGAAAACTATTGCCTAAAGCCGGTGGCTGGATGGAACAAGTTAAAACCCTATTTGGCTTTATTATGCTAGTTGTGCCACTTATATTACTTGAGCGCCTTTTAGATGCCGATGTTATTTTATTAATGGCGGGAGTATTGGCCTTGGCAACCGCGCTTTACTTGCATCACTGGCAAAGTAGCCAAACACAAGGAAAATTAAAAACAGCACTGTGGTTTGCCGCAACGTTACTCGTTGTTAGTGGCTTTAACTTAACTAAAAATTATTTTTGGCCAGTACACATGCAAACAATGCAAGTAAGTGCGCAAAGTAATGAGTTTAAGCAAGTAGCCAATTTAACTGAGTTAAAAGCAGCCGTTGCTCACGCTAATGAGCAAGGCCGACTGGTTATGGTCGACTTATATGCTGATTGGTGTATTGCGTGTAAAGAATTTGAGCATTACACCTTTCCCGATGCAAAAGTGCAAAATGAGTTTAGTCACTTTGAGCTTATTCAAGTCGATTTAACCGACAGCGATAACAAAACAATCGAACTAATGGAAGAATATACGGTGTTTGGTTTACCGAGTATTTTGTTTTTTAATACCCAAGGAGAGGAGCTAAGTGCACAACGTGTTACCGGCTTTTTGAATGCTGAAGATTTTGCTCAGCACCTATCTACAGTACGCGCCAGCGTAAAGTAGCAATATAATAGCCCCCCATAATTTAAAGGTGGGGCTATTACTACTGCCTCAACACTTGTACCCAATACAGAGATAAGACCAGTATTTTGCTGTTATTTACGTCGAAATCACTATAATAGTTGGTTAACGTGAGAAATTGTTGTTATCTTATTTTTTATACTCACATTTTTGTAAAAAATTAGCTAACGACTGCTTAACTCATTACTTATAGGATATATCGCGTATTATGGCTGCAAAATTCAAGCTTTTAGTTATAAATGGCCCAAATTTAAATATGCTAGGTAAACGTGAGCCAGATAAATACGGTTCACGTACGCTAAGCGAAATTATGAGCGAACTAACATGTGCCGCTGATAGTTTAAATGTTGAGTTAACGCACTTCCAAAGTAATAGTGAGCAAGCACTGATAGAGCGTATTCACGATACTTGGCAAGCGATTGATTACATAATTATTAATCCTGCTGCATTTACGCATACGAGCGTCGCATTACGTGATGCATTGTTAAGTGTTGATATTCCGTTTTTTGAAGTGCATTTAAGCAACGTGCACGCACGTGAAGCGTTCCGCCATCATTCGTATTTTTCTGATGTGGCGCAAGGCGTAATATGTGGATTAGGTGCAATGGGTTATCACGCAGCGCTTGAAGCTGCAGTAAACCAATTGCAAAACTCAAATTAATTTTAAACACACAAACTAATAGGCGGGCCGTTTATGGATATTCGCAAGATCAAAAAACTTATTGAATTAGTAGAAGAGTCAGGTATTGCTGAGCTAGAAATCACTGAAGGTGAAGAATCAGTACGTATAAATCGTAATAACATGAGTGCAGGCCCAGGCTATGCTCAGTTTGCGCCACAGCAATATGCACCAGCACCAGTTGCCGCTCCAGTTGCTGCAGCTCCTGCAGCAGCAGTTGAAGCCGCTGCTCCAGCAGCCTCTACAGGTCATCAAGTTAAATCACCTATGGTTGGCTCATTCTACGCTGCAGCTTCACCAGAAGCGCCAGCATACGTAGAAGTTGGTTCTCAAGTTAAAGTTGGCGATACATTATGTATCATCGAAGCAATGAAAATGATGAACCAAATTGAGTCAGACAAAGCTGGTACAGTAAAAGCTATTTTAGCTGAAAATGGCGAGCCAATAGAATTTGATCAACCTTTATTCATCATTGAATAATAGCGCAACCTAAAAGGCCAACTCTAATGTTAGATAAAGTAGTCATTGCAAACCGAGGTGAAATTGCACTTCGTATATTGCGCGCCTGCAAAGAGCTTGGGATCAAAACGGTTGCTGTGCATTCAACGGCAGATCGCGATCTTAAGCATGTATTGCTTGCAGATGAAACCATCTGTATTGGTAAACCAGCAGCAACAGAAAGTTATTTAGATATTCCGCGTATTATTGCCGCGGCTGAAATAACTGACGCTGTAGCGATTCATCCTGGTTATGGTTTTCTTGCAGAAAATGCTGATTTTGCCGATCAAGTTGAGCAAAGTGGTTTTGTATTTATTGGTCCTACTGGCGATACAATTCGTCTTATGGGCGATAAAGTATCTGCAATCGCAGCAATGCGTAAAGCCGGTGTTCCGTGTGTACCAGGCTCAGATGGTCCAGTATCAGATGACAAAGAGCGCAATATGCAAATTGCTAAGCGCATTGGTTATCCGGTAATCATTAAAGCCGCCGGTGGCGGTGGTGGTCGCGGTATGCGTGTTGTGCGCAGCGAAGCTGAACTGATTGATTCAATTGCATTAACCCAACAAGAAGCGAAGCAGTTCTTTGGTAATGGCATGGTTTACATGGAGAAATACCTTGAAAACCCACGTCATATCGAAGTACAAATTTTAGCAGATGGCCAAGGTAATGCAGTGCATTTAGGTGAACGTGATTGCTCTATGCAACGTCGTCACCAAAAAGTAGTAGAAGAAGCACCCGCTCCAGGAATTACAGCAGAAACACGTAAATTTATTGGTGAGCGCTGTACGCGTGCCTGTATTGAAATTGGTTATCGTGGAGCTGGTACGTTTGAGTTTTTATACGAAAACGGCGAGTTTTATTTTATCGAAATGAATACCCGTATTCAGGTTGAGCATACAATTACTGAAATGGTTACAGGTATTGATTTAGTTAAAGAACAGCTAAAAATTGCTGCTGGTCAGCCATTGTCGTTCACTCAAGACGATGTTGTTATTCGCGGCCATGCAATTGAATGTCGTATTAACGCAGAAGACCCAGAAACCTTTATTCCATCACCGGGTAAAATTACACGTTTTCATCCTGCGGGTGGTTTAGGTATTCGTTGGGACAGCCATATTTATGCTGACTACACGGTTCCACCACATTACGATTCAATGATTGGTAAGCTAATTACTTACGGTGAAAACCGTGACGTAGCAATTGCTCGTGCACGTAACGCACTAAATGAATTAGTAATCGACGGTATTAAAACCAATACTCCGCTGCATAAAAGAATTCTTGCAGACGAAAACTTCCAAAATGGTGGGACTAATATCCACTATCTTGAGAAAAAATTGGGACTATAATTCCTCGTTAATAGAAACCGGCGCTTAGCCGGTTTTTTTATCTTTAAAAATTGGCTGTATCACCTTAAATAAATAATCTGGTATGATTAACAAATATGCGCTTTAATAAATTTTTGAGGTAAAGGTAATAATGTCACGTAGTTTTAAGTCTCACTTGAGTGATGATATTGCCACGGTAACAATGGGCAATCGAATTGCGGCTATTATAGAGCAAGGTGCGGTAATTTATTTACATGGCGATTTAGGCGCGGGTAAAACCACCTTTACACGTGGCATAGTGCAAGGTTTTGGCCATACAGGTAAGGTTAAAAGTCCAACGTATACCTTAGTAGAGCCATATGAGCTGGAGCGCGCTAATGTTTACCACTTTGATTTGTATCGTTTAGGCGATCCAGAAGAACTTGAATATATGGGAATACGCGATTACTTTTCAGCGCAAGCAATTTGTGTGGTTGAATGGCCAGAAAAAGGCGGAGAGTTTATTCCTGTGCCAGATTTAAATATTACCTTAAGCTATGTAGGCGATGAGCGAAATATCGTTATTAATAGTGCCAGTGAGCGTGGTAGCGTAATTATTGAAAAACTAAATAACTTAACCTCAGAGTAATAATATTGGTTATATAACAAATAATAAAATAGTTAAGGCAGTCACTATCAACATGAGTCGCGGTGTAATTAAACTCTTTATTTATCTTGTAGCTATCACTATGAGTTCGTCGCTATGGGCACAAAATACCATTAATAGTGTGCGCGTTTGGCCATCTCCCGATAGCACTCGGGTGGTATTTGATTTAACTGAAAAGCCTGACTTTAGTTATTTTATGCTTAAAAATCCTAGCCGTTTAGTGGTTGATTTAGAGCAAACACGGGAGCTTAAAGTGTTACCCGGTATTCCGCCTGAGCATCAAATTGTTAGTAAGCTTCGTTATTCTAAACCAAAAAATAAACACAGCGTGCGCTTTGTCTTTGAATTGAGTGCCCCGGTAAAGCCTGTGGTTTTTGCATTAGCACCAACGGGCCCCTATAAAAACAGGTTGGTTGTTGATCTATATGATAAAAGTGAATCATCCACAGCAGTATCACCAGCGCAGACAGCGGCTAAAAACCGTCAATTAAGCCAAGAGCGCGATATTGTTATTGCGATTGACGCTGGTCACGGTGGCGAAGACCCTGGCTCAATTGGCCCATCGGGTACCTATGAAAAAACGATTACATTACAAATAGCTAAACGCTTAGAGAGGATGATTGACTCTGAGCGCGGGATGATTTCGCGTATGGTGCGCAGCGGCGATTACTTTGTAAAGCTCAATACCCGCACCAATCGTGCTCGTGAGAAAAAAGCTGATTTTTTTGTCTCTATTCATGCTGATGCATTTACGAGCCCAGGTCCAAATGGTGCCTCAGTGTGGGTGTTATCACTGCGCCGTGCTAACTCAGAAATAGGTAAATGGATTGAAGATAAAGAAAAACACTCTGAGCTTTTAGGTGGCGCGGCAGATGTAATAAAAGATGCCGCCAATGAAAAGTACTTAGCGCAAGCACTGCTTGATATGTCGATGGATCATTCGATGAAAACCGGTTTGAGCGTTGCTGATGAAGTAGTAAAAGAGCTGCGTAAGGTGGCAAAGTTACATAAAAAAGATCCTCAACATGCGAGTCTTGCAGTATTAAAGTCACCAGACATTCCTTCTATTTTAATCGAAACAGGGTTTATTTCTAATCCCCGTGAAGAAAAATTGCTAAAAAGTGCTAATCACCAAGAGCGTTTAGCCAAAGCTATATTTACCTCAATTAAAAATTATTACTTAAAAAATCCACCTGACGATTCTTTATTTGCCAAGTTAAAGTCGCAATATCCAACCAAGCATAAAGTTCGCCCGGGGGAGTCGTTAAGCATGTTAGCGAGTCGCTACGGCATAACTATAAACAAGTTAAAGCAGGCGAATAAATTAAGCTCTAATACCTTATTTATTGGCCAAGAACTCGATATACCGCAAAGTTAATTGCTTATCATTAGAGCCATGTTTGTTAGGAAATTGAATGAGTATTGAAATACTACCCGCACGTTTAGCGAACCAAATTGCTGCAGGTGAAGTGGTCGAGCGCCCCGCGTCGGTGGTAAAAGAATTAGTAGAAAACAGCCTAGATGCTGGTGCTACACGCATTCAAATAGATATTGAGCGAGGTGGGCAAAAACTAATTCGTATTCGTGACAATGGTGCGGGTATTGCTCAAGACGAGCTTACATTGGCGCTTTCTCGCCATGCAACCAGTAAATTGAAATCCCTCGATGATTTAGAAAATATTTGCTCACTAGGATTTAGAGGTGAAGCACTGGCGTCAATTAGTTCCGTTTCGCGCTTAACGCTAAGCTCAAAAACTAAACATCAAGAAGCCGCTTGGCAAGCATTTGCACAAGGCCGCGATATGGCTGTGCAAGTAAAACCAGTAGCGCACCCAGATGGCACCACCATAGAAGTAAAAGATTTATTTTTTAATACGCCAGCACGGCGCAAATTTTTACGTACCGAAAAAACAGAGTTTAGCCATATTGATGAGCTTATAAAGCGCATTGCGCTGAGTCGATTTGATGTATCTATTACCCTTACTCATAATGAAAAAGTAGTCAGGCAGTACCGTGCTAAAACTGATCCTAGCCAAGCAATTGCCCGTGTAGCGCAAGTGGCGGGTAAAGCATTTGCTGAGCAAGGCTTGCATATTCAATCGGGCGAGGGGGGCTTGCAGCTCCATGGCTGGGTATTGCCGGTTGGTTCTGCTAACACCGTGCAGTATACCTATGTAAATAATCGTATGATGCGCGACAAGCTTATACTGCACGCTATTCGCCAAGCATTTGAAGAAGTAAGTGGTGCCCAAGAGTTACCCGGTTTTGTTATTTATATTGATATTGACCCTCGTCAAGTTGATGTAAATGTTCATCCGGCAAAACACGAAGTACGTTTTCATCAAGGGCGTTTAGTACACGACTTTATACTACAAGCAATTAAACAAGTTGTTGTGCCACTGCAAGGTGAGTTTACTAATGAGCCTTTAAATAACCTAGCCGATACGGCATTTAGTCAGACAGACACTGCGCGTTCTCCCACTGGGAATTTTGAGTCGGGTGAGGTATTTGATTATCCTAAATCGCAATTGCAACCATCTCATAGTGTCAGTTCTGGCGGCGCATCGCTAAGTTCGCGTGGTGCGGGAGGGAGTGGCGGCGGCTACAGAGCTACACCTAGCACTAATCATCATGATATTAATGCTTTTTATCAGGGCGTGAGTGAGCAGCATGCCGCGCATTTTGACCAAGGTGCTCACGTATCTGTTGGGGTTAACCAGTCACACGCTGTGGAGCAGGCAGTTGCTTTAAAAACGGTTGCTATTATCAGCATCAACGAAGGCGTGTGTGTGTTTAGCAGCGAGCAGCAATTGTATTGCTCACATTTTAAATATGCATTAGTTGATGATTGGCATGAGCAAATAAAAGAGCAGGGCAGCTTAGAGGGCAAAGCGCTGTTGTTGCCAGTACGGGTTAATTTATCCAAGCAAGACTGTGAGCTAATAGCAGCGCAACAGTCTTGGTTTACGCTATTAGGTTTTGAGCTAATTATTGAAAAACAGTTTGTGATGGTTAAAAAACTTCCTGCGTGCTTATATTTATTAGACGTTACTAGCGCGGTTGAAAGCCTGCTGGAAGCGTGTAAAGCACCACTTGAAAACATAGAAAGCTGGTTGGCGTGGCAGATGCAGCACACACCAGCGCGTTTTTATTCCAGCAATATCTTTTTAGCGCAGCAAGCCCGCATGCAAAATAATCCGCAAACAATTGAACGTTTGCGTGTAAAAGCAGTTAAAATAGATATAGAGCACTATTTAACGCAATTAGATTAAGGTATTCGTGTTGAGTAATTTACCAGTCATATTTTTAATGGGTCCAACTGCAGCGGGTAAAACGGCGTTGGCAATTTCATTGTGTGAGCATTTAAATACCGAAATAATTAGTGTTGATTCAGCGTTAGTATATAAGGGTATGGATATTGGCACGGCTAAACCCGATGCATCAGAGTTAGCACGTGCTCCGCATCACTTAATTGATTTACTTGACCCAAGTGAAACTTATTCAGTTGCTGATTTTAGACGTGATGCGATAATAAAAATAGATGAATTTCATCAGCAAGGTAAGGTGCCGGTATTAGTTGGCGGCACCATGTTGTACTTCAAGGCTCTGATTGATGGTTTATCACCACTGCCAGAAGCTAACGTGGAAATAAGAGCCGAATTTGAAGCGCAAGCTGCGCAATATGGCTGGCCACATTTGTATCAAGAACTGGTAAAAATAGACCCGCAAGCAGCGAAAAAAATGAGTGAAAACGATTCACAAAGAATTAATCGTGCTTTAGAGGTATACAAATTAACAGGTAAAACCATGACCGAGCTGCAAAAGCAAAAACAGCCGGTTTTACCTTATACTTTTCATCAATTTGCTATTGCGCCAACGCAGCGCAGTGAATTACATCAGCGAATTGAAAAAAGGTTTAAAATAATGCTCGAACAGGGGTTTGAAAATGAAGTTTCGACCCTATATCTACGTAAGGATTTACACCCCAATATGCCTTCTATTCGTTGTGTAGGTTATAGACAAATGTGGGATTACCTTGCGGGTGAAATTGACCATGATGAAATGGTATTTCGCGGCATTGCGGCTACACGTCAATTGGCTAAACGCCAATTAACTTGGTTAAGAAGCTGGCCTGATGTTACATGGTTAACAACGGGTGATGAAGAAAACTTGCATCGTGTAGTAAGTTCGCTAAGCTAGTAGTAGTTGAATAAAATTTAGCTTTGTTAAATAAGTTCAGCCACTTAATTATAATAACACCTAGAACGAAGGAATAATAACATGGCAAAAGGCCAATCGTTACAAGACCCATTTTTGAATGCACTACGCCGTGAGCGCATCCCAGTATCAATCTTTTTGGTTAATGGCATAAAATTACAAGGTAAAATTCAGTCATTTGATCAATTTGTTATTTTACTAGAAAACACCGTAAATCAAATGGTGTATAAACATGCAATTTCAACAGTTGTTCCTGCTCGTGCAGTTAATTTCCAAGGTGTTCAAGAAAATGACGACACTGAAGAACCTGAAGCTGGAAACATTTAAATTAGGAGCGTGATGCTTGTTTGACCGCTATAAATCTGGCGAACAGGCAGTTTTAGTTCATATTGACTTTCCTAAAGAGGGGGATCGCGAAGATCTTCACGAATTAGAATTGTTGGTATCTTCTGCTGGTGTTAGTAGTTTGGCGGTTGTGCAAGGCAGCCGTCAAGCACCACATCCGAAACTATTTGTCGGAACTGGTAAAGCAGAAGAAATAGCTGAGACTGTTAAAATCCACAATGCCGATGTCGTTATTTTTAATCATCAACTCAGACCGTCCCAAGAGCGTAACTTAGAACGCATTTTGCAATGTCGTGTGCTTGATAGAACCACCCTTATTCTTGATATATTTGCGCAACGTGCACGTACCCACGAAGGTAAGTTGCAAGTTGAACTGGCGCAATTGCGTCATATGTCCACGCGACTAATTCGTGGTTGGACGCATTTAGAGCGTCAAAAAGGGGGCGTGGGTTTACGTGGGCCAGGTGAAACACAGCTCGAAACCGATAGACGCTTATTGCGCGCCCGCCTGCAAAATATTCGTGCACGCCTAGATAAAGTTGCTGTACAGCGCGAGCAAGGTAGACGAGCTCGTAGCCGTAACGAAATACCAACTGTATCGTTAGTAGGGTATACTAACGCGGGTAAATCAACATTATTTAATCGTATTACAAACTCAGATGTTTATGCTGCAGATCAATTGTTTGCGACGCTTGACCCAACGTTACGAAAACTTGAGTTAGGCGATGTTGGTCCGGTTATTTTAGCCGATACTGTTGGCTTTATTCGCCATTTGCCGCATGACTTAGTGGCGGCATTTAAAGCGACGCTAACAGAAACGCGAGAAGCCGACTTACAGCTGCATGTTATTGATGTGGCAGATGCACGACTAAAAGAAAATATTGAACAAGTACAATCAGTACTCAAAGAAATTGAAGCTGATGAAGTACCGCAATTATTGGTTTATAACAAAATTGATGCGCTGGATGATATTACTGCGCGTATTGATCGCGATGATGAAGGCCAACCTATAAGGGTATGGCTTTCTGCTCAAACCGGCGAAGGTTGCGAGTTACTTAGCGAAGCTATTAGTGAATTACTTGCTAAACAAATGCTTAGCGAAACATTATTGCTTGCACCACAATATGGACGGTTAAGATCGTCGTTATTTAGTTTAAGTGCGGTAAGCGACGAGCGCTTTGATGAACAAGGTAACTGGCTGTTAGATGTTAGGTTACCTGTAGTTGAGTGGAATCGTTTAATTAAAGAATTTGGTCCTGAAATTGCTGGTTTTATCGTCTGTGATTAAAAATTGATGTAATTAATGTCGGTTTTTGTATAAGAAACGCAGTAGATTTGTTAGATTTAACTCAATTTCCTTATTTATTTAGATAACAATGGAGTATAGCTATGGCCTGGAATGAACCGGGTAATAATGGCAATGATAAAGATCCGTGGAATAACAAAGGCGGACGAGATCAAGGCCCACCTGATTTAGACGAGGTGCTGCGTAAATTCAGTAACAAGTTTAGTGGCTTATTTGGCGGCAAAAAACCGGGCAATGGTAGCGGCGGTGGACTTGGTGGAGCCGGTATTTCATTTATACTTATAATTGCTGTAATTGTATGGGCACTCAGTGGTATTTATACCGTGAAAGAAGCTGAGCGTGGTGTGGTTCTTCAATTTGGTAAGTATGATCGTATTGCTGATCCTGGTCTGCGTTGGAAAATGACCTTTATTGAAACCATAATACCAGTAGATATTGAAGCTGTTCGTTCATTATCAACGTCTGGTTTTATGTTAACTGAAGACGAAAACGTAGTAAGCGTTGAGTTCCAAGTTCAATATCGTGTTATTGACCCATACTTGTATAAATTTAGTGTAACTAATGCTGATAGTAGCTTAGAAGAAGCACTAGAAAGTGCACTACGTTATGTAGTTGGCCATGCAAAAATGGACCAAGTACTAACAAACGGCCGTGAGGTTGTGCGCCAAAATACATGGGATGAGCTGAACAAGGTTATTGAACCTTATAACTTAGGTTTAATTGTGACTGACGTGAACTTTAAAGATTCTCGTCCACCGGCTGAAGTTAAAGATGCGTTTGATGATGCAATTGCTGCACAAGAAGATGAAGAGCGCTTTATCCGTGAAGCTGAAGCATATGCGCGTGAAATTGAACCTCGTGCTCGTGGTCAAGTTACACGTATGACTCAAGAAGCCGAAGGTTATCAAGAGCGTATTACACTTGAGGCACAAGGTGAAGTTGCTCGTTTTGAAAAGCTATTACCAGAATATCAAGCGGCTAAAACAGTAACTCGTGAACGTTTATACATTGATGCAATGCAAGAAGTATTAGGCAATAGCTCTAAAGTACTTGTTGATGTAAAAGGTGGCAACAACATGATGTACTTACCACTTGATAAAATTATGGAAAAGCAAGGCACAGCAACCCGTGTTGCACTTCCTAGCTCAAGTGATATTCAAGATTTACGTAACAAAGTAAATACGTCACGTAACAGCTCTGTTAATAGTGGTAATGACCGCTTTAACAACGATCGTTTTAATGATGGGAGATAACAATAATGAAAAACTTTAGTTTAGTCATACTATTAGCTGCCATTGTAATGTCTTTCTCGTCAGTTTTTGTTGTACCTGAAGGGCAAAAAGCAATTGTTTTGTTATTCAGTAAAGTACAAAAAGACAGTGATGATCAAGCCATAGTGTACAGCCCCGGCTTACAATTTAAAGTACCATTTTTTAGCCAAGTACGTCGTATTGATGCACGTATTCAAACGCTTGATGGTACACCAGACCGCTTTGTAACGAGCGAGAAAAAAGACTTAATTGTTGACTCGTTTGTAAAATGGCGTGTTAACGACTTTAGTGCTTTTTACTTGCGTGCTCGTGGCGATAAGCAATATGCTGAAACGCTGCTAGAACAAAAAGTAAATAACGGTCTACGTACTAACTTTGGTACGCGTACTATTCGTGAAATAGTGTCGGGTGAGCGTAGCGAGTTAATGGAAGAGGCGTTAGTACAAGCTTCTGAAAGTGCCCGCGAGCTAGGTATTGAAGTACTTGACGTGCGTGTTAAGCAAATAAACCTACCACAAGAAGTAAGTAGCTCGATTTATCAGCGTATGCGTGCAGAGCGTACTGCGGTTGCTAAAGAGCATCGTTCAGAGGGTCAAGAAAAAGCCGAAACTATTCGTGCTGGCGTTGATCGTCGTGTAACGGTAATGCTTGCCGATGCTGAGCGTAATTCACGTACAGTACGTGGTCAAGGTGATGCAGATGCAGCAGCTATTTATGCTAATGCGTACAATAAAGATCCTGAGTTTTTTAGTTTTGTTCGTTCGTTAGAGGCGTATAAACAAACCTTTAAAAACAAGCAAGACGTAATGGTTCTTTCACCAGATAGCGACTTCTTTAAATATATGAAAGGTGCTACTGCACAATAAAGCTAACCAATATATTTAAATCTTAAAAGCCTCGCGTTAGTGGGGCTTTTTATTGAAACAGATTTAATGCATTAAACCACTGTTATCTATGTGGTTATTAGTTAATATTTATACATATAAATATACGAGCGGAAAATATAAGCTAAACGGGGTGAACTTTGGCTTTGTTTTCTGGTAAAATCTTGTCCTAATTTTTTTAAGTGAAGTTACAATGGGTAAAAACGTTGTTGTATTAGGCACCCAATGGGGTGACGAAGGTAAGGGTAAGGTAGTTGACCTCCTTACAGATAAAGCATCTTTAGTAGTTCGTTATCAAGGTGGGCACAATGCTGGCCATACCTTAGTGATCGACGGTGAAAAGACAGTTCTGCACCTTATTCCATCGGGTGTATTACGTGACAATGTTAAATGTGTGATTGGTAATGGTGTTGTATTATCACCAGAAGCGCTAATGAGAGAGATTGGCATGTTAGAAGCACGTGGCGTACCTGTACGCGAGCGTCTTTTAATCAGTGCTGCATGTCCATTAATTTTGCCTTTCCATGTTGCATTAGATGTAGCCCGTGAAACTGCACGTGGTGATAAGCCAATTGGTACAACTGGCCGTGGTATCGGTCCTGCGTACGAAGATAAAGTGGCACGTCGTGGTTTGCGCGTAGGGGATTTATTTAATCCTGAACTATTCGCAGCAAAACTAGAAGAAGTTCTTGAATACCATAACTTTACTTTAGTTAATTACTATAAAGTAGATGCTGTTGATTTTCAGAAAACCTTTGATGACGCAATGGCCGTTGCTGATATTTTAAAAGCGATGATTGTTGATGTTACTGAGCTTTTAGATCAAACGCGTTTAGCTGGCGACAACATTTTGTTTGAAGGCGCACAAGGTACGTTACTTGATATCGATCATGGTACTTACCCTTATGTAACGTCTTCTAACACTACAGCTGGTGGCGTTGCTACTGGTGCTGGTTTTGGCCCACTACACCTTGATTATGTGCTTGGTATTATTAAAGCATATACTACACGTGTTGGTTCAGGCCCTTTTCCTACAGAGCTTTACGACGGCCTTGATAAGCAAGACCCAGTTGGTAAGCACTTAGGCGATAAAGGCCATGAGTTTGGCGCAACCACTGGTCGACTTCGTCGTACTGGTTGGTTAGATGCCGTAGCAATGCGTCGTGCAGTGCAAATCAATAGTATTTCTGGTTTTTGTTTAACTAAGCTTGATGTTTTAGATGGCTTAGAAACACTTAAAATCTGTACTGGTTATAAGCTTGAAGATGGCACAGTTACTAACGTAACGCCATTAGCAGCTGAAGGTTACGAAAAAGTAACGCCAATATACGAAGAAATGCCTGGTTGGTCAGAAAATACTGTTGGTGTAACTAGCCTTGATGGTTTACCAAAAGCAGCGATTGATTACGTTAAGCGTATTGAAGAGCTCACAGGTGTTCCTGTTGATATTATTTCTACTGGTCCTGATCGTGTAGAAACGATGATACTTCGCAATCCGTTTGCGTAATATCAACTAGACTTGAAAAAAGCTGCTTAATGCAGCTTTTTTTATGTCTAAAAATAACAATAGAGTATAAATAACCTGAGATCCGGATAATAAACTTATCTCAAGCAGCTATTTTCAGCGCTAACTGCGTTGAATTTACTTGCAATAGGCCAGCTATTGACGCGTAAATTCGCCTTGTTTTCACTGAAAACCTCTGGCTAGAGAAA
>NZ_JACJDO010000055.1:0-20233 GCF_014163535.1 Pseudoalteromonas sp. SR45-4 | reverse complement strand
TAGGTCTTGGCCTAATGTTCGTAAGCCTGCCAGTATTTGCGAATGACTTAGAGCCCGCAATAAAAGACTTTGGCTTTTTTTATAATGTACCCTCACATGCACCTATAACGCAAAACACACATTTTAAAATTGCCTTTGATGTTGGCAAAGGCGCGCAAAAAGGTGAGCAGAATAATGGTATGAATTCTTTAGCGCGGTTTATTAATATGCATATAGCACATGGTATTAAACCAGAAAATATAGAGCTGGCACTCGTAATACATGGCAGTGCAAGCGTAGATGTGCTTGATAATAATACATATAAAAACCGCTTTGAAGTCGATAACAAAAATCAAAGCTTAATTGAGCAATTACTTGCTAATAATACGGTGGTTTATGCATGTGGGCAGTCGGCCACGCATTATAAAGTAGCTCCTGAGCAGTTAATAAAAGGCGTAAAAATGTCGTTATCGGCAATGACAGCACATGCGCAGTTACAACAGCAGGGCTATACGCTAAACCCTTTTTAATGATAAAAAACATATTATGCTTTGGGGATTCCAATACTTGGGGTTTAAATCCGCAAACAGGAAAACGATTTAGTGCTACAGTGCGCTGGCCAGCAAAGCTTGCTGTAAAGTTAGGGGCTAATTTTACAATAATAGAAGCTGGGCAGCCTAACCGTGCTTTAGTAAACAACCCACCGTTTGCAGGTGAGTTATCGGGCGTAACTTATTTACAGTCTTACTTAAATGAACTTAAAATAGATTTAATTATTATAGATTTAGGTACTAACGATCTGAAAAATCGGTTTAGTTTAAATGTGCACGATATTGCCGCTGGGTTAACAGCATTAATAGATTCAATATTGAATTTTTATGAGCAAAGCAATGCGCCAGGCTCTCCAAAAATTTTAATACTTAGTCCCGCTCATGTACGAGAAGTAGGAAGTTACGCAGGCGTATACAAAGGGGCAGAGCAAAAAGTAGTGCAATTAGCAGCAGCATTTGCAAATGTTGCTAGCATAAAACAATGCTCATTTTATGATTTGGCAAGGATTGTGAGTGTTTCAAATGAGGATGGTGTGCATTTAGACGAAAAACAGCATCAAAAAATTAGTGATGCATTAGAGGCGATTATTCGTGAGTTTTAATTTTTAAATATTTATTGTAAATATATTATCAGAAACTTGAATTTTCAGTTACTTATGTGATTATTAAAGGACTTTGCATAAATGGGGATACCTCAATTTACAATGAAACAGCATCCTAAAAAAATAATAGTAGTACTACTATCAGGTGGATTTATATTTGCATTAGGTTGCTTTATTTTATTGTACTTTGCGGGTCAAAAATTAGTAGCGCAAACACATTCAGACTCACAATATTTACTCTCCCAAGTAGACGATGGTGTAGAGGAAAGCGTTCGTGTTTTAACTAAATTAAATAACCTAAATTTTACTACTTGTAACGAAGCGAATTTACTTGCTATGCGGCGGATGCTATTTGATGCCAAGTTTGCTATTGATATAGGCTACTTTAAAAATAATACATTAATCTGTACTACAGGTACTGGTATGCTTGAAAATCCTTTACCAGATAACCAACCAGATTATACTGTAAATAAAAACAGCCCCTCACAAATAGGCATACGCTTTGAGCCTGAACTTTACTTATTACTCTTTACCGAGCGCCCACTAAAAGTACTAATTATTCGCCAAGGCAACTATAACCTCATATTAAAATCAGAAGTATTCGATCCTAAAATTATTGTAACGCCTAATTGGCAGGTTTTTTATAAAGAATCTGAAAACTTATTTCATTTAGCTGGGCAAACAGAGCTTCATAATAATATAAAAAGTAATGACTATTTACATTACGAAACGAATATAACGTGCAGTAATAATAATAGAAATTATTGTGTTGCCTTGTATTTGCCATGGGATGTATTTTTTACCGATAATCGTCAACTATTCATTATTTCGTTTATTTTAATTTGCTTGGTGAGTATTTCGTGTGGCTTATTAGTTGATGAGCACCTAACTACGCGCCGCTCAATTGTAAGCAGGATACGTAGGGGATTAAAGAGCGGTAATTTTTATTGGGTTTATCAGCCAATAGTTAACTTACAAAGCGGAAAAATAATTGGTTGCGAGGTACTTGCGCGTTTTAAAGATGATTACGGGGTGCTTACACCGGATCAATTTATTCCTATACTTAGACAAATTAATTTAACTTGGTCTTTTACCAAAATAATGATTAACACTGTACTTAATGAGTTAGAAAGTGCAGAGCAGTTACCAAGTGGATTAAAGGTGTCATTAAATATTTTTCCTTGTGATGTAGAGCAAGGAAATGTGTTGTCATTACCGAAAATAGCCGGGTTAATGCAATCTAAATTTGTAATTTGTTTAGAAATTACCGAAGACGAGTATTTAGATTCAACTATTGCTCATGGCTATTTTAAAACATTAATCGAGTCGGGTTTTCGCTTGTCGCTTGATGATTTTGGCACTGGTTATTCAAACTTAAAAAACTTACATAATTTGAGTTTCCATCAGCTTAAAATAGACCGTTCATTTGTACAAGACATAGCTACGGAAGGCTTAAAAGCCTCTATGATCCCTAATATTATGGAGTTGGTACATAAATTTGGTTATACCTGTGTGGCAGAGGGCATAGAAACAACAGAGCAAGAAGTCATTTTAAAAGAAGCAGGGGTACATTACGGGCAAGGCTGGAAGTATGGCCGGCCTATGCCTATTTTAGAATTTAAAGAGTATATAGCTAGATCGATAAAGTAACGCTTAGCGTATATAAAAGCACAGGTGTTTCTTTAAAAATTATAATTAGGATTTACTATGGCTAAATCAATACTCACTGCTTTTTTATTTATATTTTTAGCGGCATGTTCTACTCAGTACCCAAATCAGCAAGTAATTGGTAAACAATTTCCAACGATTGACGGCGAAAGTTTAACGCAAAATAAAGTGACTATTCCAAGCGATTTTAATGCAGATAAAACACTTTTGCTTATAGGCTATAAGCAAGATAGTCAGTTTGACATTGATCGCTGGTTAATTGGCTTAGATATGAGTGGTGTAGTTATTCCTACCTACGAACTACCCACTATTGCTGGTATGGCACCTCGCATGTTTAGTGCATTTATAGACAGTGGTATGCGTAAAGGAATTCCAAAAGAGCTTTGGGCTGGGGTAATCACTATTTATAAGGACGGCGAAAAAGTACAAAAATTTACTGGTAATCAAAACCCTAACAATACCCGTGTAGTCCTTATAAATAACAGCGGTAAAATACTTTATTTTTACGATAGAGGCTTTTCAGTTGATGCGTTAAATAAGTTAAAAGCGACTATAAACTAAATTTATTGATTGCTTTTGTTTTACAGCTTTATTCTAAATGACTATTACTAGTTTTCCTCTACTGATGTTAATTTTGGCTTCGTTAATTATAGTGTGTTCTGCAATAAGTAATAGTTAGTTTGGGTTAAATAAATAGATACGTAAGAGACTGCAAAGCATGCTTATCGTGAGCTGTAAAACAGGTGGTTAACAACTGTGAACGAATGTAAAAACTGTATTGTAAGTTGTTCAAAAATTAGGTAGTGTTACATAAGAATTCTAAGGAAGAGTTTTATGTTACAGCAATCAGCATTTATAAAAACAAATTTAAAATCATCGGCTTGCTCGTATAATTATCAAGATATTTTAAGAACCCTCCGAGCCTTATTCAACACTATAAATATGGATGATGCACTGCCAAACGTTGAGCAACGCTCACAATATACTTTGTATTTAATTGATGGCGCCACGCATAATTGGCACAACCTTGTACCTGCAGATTTAATCGCTTTAGCGAGGCAGTATAATGTGGTGATATTTAATGTTGAGCGTAAAGCAATATGTGAGAAAAACTTACTACTTAACCATGTTAATGGTGTGTTTTATAAGTCGACGCCAAGTGAGGAAGTTTTTAAAGGTTTAGTTAAAATAAATGCGGGCGAATTATGGTTTACTAGAATGATACTTTCCCAAGCATTTAGCGATATTTTAGTTGCAACCTCTTCGTTTAATAGTTTACACGAAGGCATAGAATTAAAGCAGGACGATTATCAACATTTAACTAAACGAGAGCGTTCAGTTATTCATCTAATAGCACAAGGGGCGAGTAATAGTGTTATCGCAGATAAATTAAATATTAGCGATCATACAGTCAAAACTCATTTATACAGCGCATTTAAAAAAACAAGTTCTCGTAATAGGATTGAGCTAGCTAACTGGGCGCAGCGTTATATATCGGTTTTATTACCTATGAGTAAACAATAATTACATGCATTAAAAAATGGCTACTTTTATAAGTAGCCATTTTTGTTTGCTATTAACTTACTTTTTTAGCCCACAAGCCTTTATCAATACCTTTGGTTATAAGATCAGTGAGCGCTTTTTCAATTGCTTGAGTAACACAAATGCTCATAGGTTCATTATCGCTATAGCCAGCTTCTGCCTCGGCAAGGCGCTTATAGCTTACATACCTAAAAAAACCAGCACGCATTTCTTGGCTCAATACTTTTTTACTGGTTGCTACCGAGAGTAATACTTGCCCTGTACGTACGTCTACGGCACGTAAATAAATAGATATAGCATCTTCTCTATATAATTCAGATGCACCTATACCAAAGTACTCCATTCCTAGGCCACCGGTTTTTACATTGGTGTCATAACTAATAATACCGCCTTCTAAAATAATTTTAGCTGTTGTTAATGGCGGTAAATCGGCTTGATTTGGGTTTTCTGACTGGGCAGCACGAATGATTTTCCGCTCAGTTAGTATGTTTTGCAACCCTTCGCGCTCAACCGGTGTAAACCAATCTGATTCATGCAATGCCTGAATTAATATGGAATTAGCCCCTTGAGTAACTGCGGTTGAAAAAGAGCTAACATTCGTTTGCGGTTTGTATTGACCCGTTTGATCTCTAAATGAATAAACAGAGACGGGAATACTGCCCATTGGCTTGGGTAAGTTTTTTAAATCAGCAAAAATCTCAGTAGGCTCTAAACTTATGGCTTTTTGTTGCGATGGCGGAATTAAATTTCCTATCGTTGTACAGCCCGTTAAAGTAAGTAATATTATTGTTATTAGCAGTTTATACATTATCCAAACCTCGGTACTTCGATGATCACAATGGTGCCATCTAGCATATTTGTTATTTTTACAGTAATAGTATCTGTGGTACTGGTGATCACTTCAATTTGGTAGTCACCACTCATAAATATAGAGTCTTGATTAAATATACTGTCTTCAGAGTCTTCACCAAATGCCATATTGGTAATTTCTCTGACCATTCTATTTAGGTAAGTACGCTGTAAAGAGTCTTGAAATTGTTCTGCATAATCTCTTTCGATGACAGGTGCTTTGTGTTTGTTTTGCGCTTGAGCTTTACTCAACAACATATTTGCATTGAGTGGGTTGCCGCCAAAACTTGGGTTAATTGGGGTGTAAATTAATTCAGTTGCACTAGCTGAAAAGCTTAGAGTTATTATTATAAGTAGTATTTTATTCATTTTACCATCCGTTTACAGCCATATCGGGAGACGATACAGCCATGTTTGAGCGAGCCATTGCATCTATTACAATATAAACTGCTTGTTCAACGCGTTCGTCAAGAGGCTCTAACCTACGACCTAAATAAGTTGCATAAATAAGTTGGTTATTCATTATTAAAGAAAGCCTGGTGCCAGCCTTAGGTAGCACGGTTTCTTTTATTTCAATATTAAAACCCGCAGTTGAAGGTAAGTCTCTCCAGTAGTTTGAAAACTTGTAATAAAACTGATGGCCAAAACGGCTAATACTTCTATCGAGTAATAAGCCATCTATTTCTAGTTCATCAGTTGCCAATACTGTAGGTGAGAAGCACAGTAAAATTGAGAGTAAGTAGCTAATATATTTGCTTTTATTATTTTTCATATTATAAAAGGGGGGAAGTATACCTCCCCCCCACCTTAGCAATTACATTTGCGTAACTGTAGCAGTATTTCCGTCACCAATTTGCGTAACAGATACCATGCTGTTCGAGCCGATTATGCCGCCTTGAACAAGGTTATCGTTACCAATTTGATTAACAGTAAATGAAACATCCTCTCCACCAATTAAAAAGGCTGACTGATCCATACCTGTAACCCAGTTTCCTTCACCTTCTTGTGAAATATCAATACTATGGCCGCTACCTTCAACCATAATGTCAACTAAGTTGATTTCACCTGTTTGCGATATATCAATTTGGTTTGTATTACTATCTAATATACCAGCAAGCGTAACCATGGTTTCATTTTGTACACCGTTTTGCATGATATCAATATTGTTATCATTAGAAGTTAGTGCCGTATTAGGGTAAGAAGACTCTACAACAGTTGTATTTTCGTCACCATTTTGAAATACATCTACATCGTTACCAGTACCATTAAAGTTAACCAGATGCGCGGCATTCAAATCACCAACTTGGTTAATTAAAAACTCATTATCCGAACCAATAACACCCATGTATGCTTCGTTACCAAAGCCATTTTGAGTTGCAGTTAATTTGTTATTATCACCAATTAATTCAGCTGTGGCCGAGTTGAGGGTATCTAATTGAGTAATAGTAATTTTATTATTATTACCTAAAAATAGAGCCGAATCGGCTGTATTGCTATCACCTTCTTGATCAAGGTCTACTTCGTTATCACTACCAACAATAGCTGCAAAGTTAACTGCATTAGATTTACCATCTTGCTCAACTTTTAGCTCATTAGCATCACCCGATACATCGCTAAAGGTTGCTATGTTGCGCGAGCCATCTTGTTCAATATCAAGGTCGTTATCATTACCTTGTAAAGAATTGATTGTAAATTCGTTCCAATAACCCCCTGATTGCTCAATATCAATAGTATTTTGATCACCGGTTAATGACGTTATTTCAGCTTCGTGCCAATTACCAGTTTGTACTGCACTGATTTCGTTGGCATTACCTTGCATATCAAGGTTATAAAACCAATGGCCACCAGCACCCTGAGCTACATCAATCGTATTATCGTCACCCGTGATAATGTTTATAGCTTCGTTATTTACTAAAGAGCTAACACCCTCTTGGGCAACAACTAAAGAGTTGTAATCACCGGTTACTTGCGAGATTAAACCGTTAGCAACACCATCTTGAGAATACTCTTCTGTATTACTATTGCCCACAGTAGCAACGCCTGCGTAATTACCAGTTTGGTTTTGCGTAATTTCTGTGTAATTTTCATTACCATCAATGGTCGCTAGCATGGTGTTGTTATCACCTGCTTGTACTAATAATGCATCGTTATTGTTGTTGTTTTGTATTAAAGTCATGCTATTTGATGTGCTCATTACAGAAATGGCCGTACCTATTTCTGAATTTGAGGCTGATTTAGTATCTGTATTTGCATAAGAAGCGAAGCTTGCACCCATTGCAACTGCAACTGCGCAGCTTAAAATTGATTTAGTTAATTTCATTATTTATTCTCCGTGAATAGTAAAAATAAATACCTAGATATTATCTGTTTTAATTAGGTATTTTCTGTTTCAGCATGCCGTGCTGATATAATGTGTTGTGATCCACTTGATTACTTTTAAGTATGTAAAATGTTAAATATGACCAGCGTTCACTGCTTATTTGCATCGTAAATAAAGTACAAGCTGCTAACAGTGAGGCAGTAATCATTGTGTTAACTGTATTAGTTAATTTTAATTTGTTAAATCATCATTAATTACCAATTTTAAAGTGATTATATTTCATGTGCTTACGTATGTTTTTTGTTTTTTTTAAATGGTTTTATACAAAAAGCAGTAAAAAAGAAGGGGTTCTATTTTTTAATAGGGTTAACAAATTCATAACAATGGCTGTATTTAATATTTTTTTGCTGAAAATCTAGTCAAAATGATTGGTTTTTGCTTTTTTTGCTTGTGTAATTTTATCTTTAGCTGTTTTCTAATAGCTTGCCATGTGATCCCTTATACTGAAGTAGTAAATAAAATTACTTAGTTTTACTAAGTTAACCCAAACTATGGATAGAACAATGAAAACAAAATTATCTATTATTACACTTGCGCTCCTACCTTGCTTAGCCGCCGCTAAAGTGCCCGATGTTGGTGTGATGCAACAACAAGATGCAGCGACTAGTGATTCTTTAATTGTTAAATATAAAAAAAACGCCACCCCAGCAATGCGAAAGCATGCAAGATCTTTAGTTAGAGCTAAAATTTCAGATTTAAATAATGATGAAATAGATGACAGCTATACCTCATTACTTTCAGGTCGCCTTGCTAAGTTTAAAGTAGCGGGCATGAGCACCAAAGAAGCGATTGAGCGCTTAAAGTCGCACCAAGCCATTGAATATGTAGAACCTGATTATAAAGTTAGTATTACGAATGTACCCAATGATCCCCGTTTTGATGAACTTTGGGGCTTACATAATGTAGGCCAGTCAGGTGGTACCGTTGATGCAGATATTGATGCTCCAGAGGCATGGACTATTTCTATTGGTAGCCGAGATGTAGTGGTAGGTGTAATCGATACCGGTGTTGATTATAGCCATAATGACCTTGCAAGTAATATGTGGGTAAATACCGCTGAAATTGCAGGAGATGGTATAGATAACGATGGGAATGGTTACATAGATGACATTTATGGTATCAATGCAATTACTGATAGTGGCGATCCAATGGACGACCAAGGGCATGGTACTCATGTGTCAGGGACTATTGGTGCAAGTGGCAATGATGCGATCGGTGTTGTAGGGGTAAACCATGAAGTGTCTATTGTTGGCTGTAAATTTTTAGCTGCTGATGGCACGGGGAGTACTTCTGGGGCAATTAAATGTATTGATTATATGATTAACCTTAAAAATTCAGGTGTTAACCTTCGTGTGCTAAACAATAGCTGGGGCGGCGGCGGGTTTAGCCAAGCACTTGCTGACGCGATTGATGCAAGCGAAGCGGCAGATATACTTTTTGTAGCTGCGGCAGGTAACGATGCATTAGACAATGATCTTAACCCTCATTATCCATCAAGCTATGAGCACGATAGTATTTTATCTGTAGCAAGTACAGATCGTAATGATGCTATGTCGAGCTTTTCACAATGGGGCTTAACAAGTGTTGATTTAGGTGCCCCAGGTACTGCCATTTTATCTACTGTGCCAGGAAACGCTTATAGTAGTTACTCAGGCACCTCTATGGCAACGCCTCATGTTGCTGGTGCTGCAGCACTTGCTTTATCAGTTAACCCAGATCTAACAGCGTTAGAATTAAAAGAGTTATTAATGAGTAGCGGCGATGCCAACGCAGCACTACAGGGTAAAACGGTTGCTGGTACACGATTAAATGTAAACCAAGCGCTAATTGACGCAGATCCAACCCCAGGCTTTAAACTCAGCGTTAGCCCTTTGTCACAGGAGATCACTGCGGGTGAGTCAGCAAGTTATACGTTTAGTGTAGGCTCAATTGCTAATTGGGATGGTGATGTTGCGTTTGCATTGACAGGTAATTTAGATTCAGCGTCACTTTCACAAAACACTGCTCGCCCAGGTGAAGAAGTACAGTTAGTAGTACCTACCACTGAAGAGACGCAGTGGGGTGAATATGAGTTTACCGTTACAGCAACGTCAGATGATAGAGTTAAGGAAAGCACTGTAAAATTAATGGTTAAACCTATGGGGTTGAATGATTTTACTTACAGCAGTGATGAAAATATTGCTATTCCTGATAATGCGCCAGAAGGTGTAAGCTCTGTAATTACGATTGCAGATGAGTTAACCGTTTTTAATACAGTTGCCGATGTTAACATTAGTCATACTTGGTCTGGTGATTTAATTGTAAAGCTTATCTCAGCGCAAGGCACTACAATAACGTTACAAAATAAAGAGGGCGGTACCTCAGATGATATTATTAAAAGCTTCACTTCGGATGCATTTAATGGCGAAGTAGCCACTGGCGATTGGGCATTACATGTACAAGACACTGCCGGTGCTGATACAGGTAATATAAATGGCTGGTCACTTACGTTAAGTGCAATTGGAGAGGTAAGCCCGCAACCACCACGTGCTAGTTTTAGCGTTGAAACACAAGGCTTAACGGCTTCGTTTACCGATAGTAGCACAGATGCTAATAACGATATTACACAGTGGCAGTGGAGCTTTGGTGATGGTGCTACATCAACCGATGCAAGCCCTGTGCATGCTTATGCAGTGGCGGGTAGCTATGAAGTTGAATTAACTGTTACCGACAGCGAAGGCAATACCAACGCATCAACTCAAACTGTAGTAGTGAGTGATGTAGAGATTGAGCTAAGCCTTAAGCGCGCTAATAAATCACGCTTAGGCACAATGCGTGTAGAGCTAAGTTGGCAGCAAGTGGGTGCTCAGTCATTAAATGTATATCGTAATGGCGAGTTAGTAGGCACAACCTCAGATAACGGTCGTTATCGTGATTATGTACGTGGTGCAACACTACCTGCGTACGACTATCAAGTGTGTGTAACTGAAAACGTGTGTTCAAACATAGTGACGGTAACTTTTAACTAATAAAATAGTTACCTATTAATATGACACAAGCCCAGCAATGCTGGGCTTTTTAGTGTCAGGTTTTATTAAAAAAGCGGCAGCTAATCTGTTTCAGTTGTGATTTAGCAACTAACTAAGTTTATGTTTACTCACAATTAGTCCGTTCACATCGGCGTAAAGCCAATCATTAGGCTCAATGCAGACGCTTAACATGGCAATAGCTTGATTGTTTTCACCACAACCTCGCTTTAACGTACAGCGTGGTGTTGAGCCAAGCGCCATAATAGGTAAATTTAAGGTAGCAAGAATCTCAATATCTCGGCAACAACCATTTATAACTATACCTTCCCAGCCATTTTTTAAAGCACGCTCTGCCATAATATCGCCAATAAATGCAAAGCGTTTACTAGCAAAGCCGTTAATAACCAGCACTTTACCTACGCCATTTTGATGAAGTATTTCAGCGGCAAACGAATTGTCATCGGGGCACGTTACAGTAACGACTTGACCACTAAAGGTGGTTTTGTTGCCAAAGTGCTGTAATCCACAGTCGGCTACTTGTACGCTATCACGGTGTTCGTCGTATAGATCGGGAGTCGTGAACTTGTTCATATTTGCTTTCTCTGTTTAGTGAGTTATTTAACGGCACCACCGGTAAAAGTGGTAATACGAGACAAAAGAGTCAGTAACTTTAATTTACCTAGCGTTAGTACTGCTTTAGTTAAATTTAAACACTGAATAGCTGTTTACGCTTATTGCTTATAACTATAGTGGTCATATTTAGCTTTGATAATGCAAGTTATGCACTGCTGATTAATGGCATATTATTGTTAAAACAAAAAATTACTGTTAGTTTAGCTGCAAATTATTAAGTAGTACTTTAGGTTTAATATGGATTTTATAAGCAAAAATAAATATACACTTTATGGAGTCGCTGCAATATTACTGTGGAGTTGCTTAGTTGCACTACTTAGAGATGTGTCTGAGTTGTTTAGCCCTATTGGTGGCGCAGCCGCTATGTATACTGTTAGTGCTGTATTTTTAATATTAGTGATGGGGTTACCCAAGTTAAAAGGGTTTTCGAAACGCTACTTGGTAATTGGTACTTTATTATTTGTATTTTATGAGGTGTGCTTAGCGCTTTCTATTGGTATGGCTAATAATAGGCATCAGGCTATGGAAATGGCGGTAATAAACTATTTATGGCCCACTCTTACTATTTTATTAACCATTATAGTAGGGGGGAAAAAAGTAAGTTTATGGGTCTATCCGAGTATGTTTGTTGCCTTTTTAGGCGTTGCTTGGTGCATAGCTGGCGATGCGGGAATATCAGTCAACACATTAGCAAATAACTTTGCAGATAATCCTGCTACGTATTTAATGGCGCTTGCAGCTGCATTTATATGGGCTATTTATTGTGTGGTTACGCAAAAGTTGAGTAACGGTAAAAATGCAATAACGTTATTTTTTACAGCAACCGCAGTGAGTTTGTGGATACAGTTTGCAATAAGTAACGAGGCGGCATTAACGTTTTCAATAAATTCGAGTATTACATTGTTACTAGCAGGTGTGGTTGTTGGCAGCGGGTATGCACTTTGGAACCAAGCTATTATTGGCGGTAACTTAATGTTGTTGGGTACGCTTTCGTACTTTACACCGGTGTTTTCTACTATTATTTCGGCGCTGTATTTATCGGTGTCACTTAGTGCGTCGTTTTATCAAGGAGTCGTACTGGTAACGCTTGGATCGCTTGTTTGTTATTTTGTTACGCGTGATAAGCCCCAAAAATATAATGTAAAAGTAACGACTTAAAAAACAGTCAGCTAAAGTTTACTTACCTCTAAAGCTCTTTTTATAAGGGCTTTAGATCTTTATTTAGAATTTTTAACTTGCGCGAGTAACTCAATAACCTTTTGTTGGCCAAATGTGTGTGCAAATTGCTCAGCGGTTTGGCCTGCTTTGTTTTGATGCGCGTTGTTGCAATCAAGTGATACCAGTGTTTTAGCGATACTAAATTCACCTCTGAATATAGCGGCCATAAGTGCTGTGTTACCCCGATTATCTTCCATGCAAGCATTAGCGCCCAAATGTAAAAGCGTGTTTACCGTGTTTTTATTACCATGGTAAGTAGCAATCATTAATGCGGTGTAACCTTTATTGTTGTAGCTGTCGATAGGAATACCAGCACTTACAAATTGCTTAATTACAGCGGTATCGTTGGTACGTGCAGCAGCAAAGTAATAAGCAAATAAACTCTCGTATTGTGTTTGCGCTGAGTGTTGGTTTTCAAGTTGTGTACTAGGTGTTTGTGTATCCGTTGTATTTTGAGCGTAAACACTACTAAAGCTTATTAGTAGCGCTACAATAATTAATAAATTACGCATTACTTTATACCTTTTAAAAAGAGGAAGGGGATTGGTTGCCTCCTTCCTCATGGTTGTGGTTACTTATATAACAGCTTGTTTAGTTGGGACTAATGTTTTGTAACTTGCTAATTACAGGTTAGCTGCAAGCTGCTTAACTATTTTAATATCGCCATTAATGGCTTTAGTTAAACGTGTACCGTACTCACTATCAGCTTTGTAAAAGTGGCTAAGCATTTTGTGCTTAACGTTACTGTCTTTTATTTTTACTAAATCGCCCGCTAGGTTATTGATCAGATTAGTACGTTCTTGCTTACTAAAACCTCGGTATAAAACACCTGCTTGCGCAAAGTTTTGCTGCTTTATAATGGCGGCTTGTTGTACAAAACCTTTAAGCTCTGTATTACTTCTACGGGCAATTGGGTTTTCAGCTACGTTTTCGTGGCTTGGTTGATAGTTTACGTTGCTTTGGGTATTACCATAGTTCATTGTGCCGTCTTGGTTGTAGTTAACTACCTCCACTTTTGCACGGTTAATTGGCAACTGTTGATGGTTAGCACCAAGGCGATACATTTGCGTATCTGCGTATGAAAATACACGCCCTTGTAATAACTTATCTTCTGAGGGTTCAATACCCGCAATAATGTTAGACGGTGCCATTGCTACTTGTTCTGTTGACTGAAAAAAGTTAGTTGGCATGCGATTAAGCGTTAATGTACCTGCCTTCACTTCTTTTACACCTAACCACATTTTTGTTGCATCTAATGGGTTGTAATCAAAGTCGTCAAGCTGCGACGGATCAAGCGTTTTAATGTATAGATCCCATTCTGGGAAGTTACCTTTATTTACTTCGCTGTATAAATCACGTGTTAAATGTTGAAAGTCTTGGCCTTGAACTTCAGCGACTTCTTTTGCATTTAAATTCTCAATGCCTTGTTTACTTACCCAATGAAATTTAACGTACTTAACATCGCCCGATTTATTGATCATTTTATAAGAGTGAACACCCCAACCATCCATTTTACGTAAGCTTGCTGGTGTGCCGTAGTCGCTATAAACCCACGTTAACATGTGAGTAGAGCCTGGTTCGTGCGAGAAAAAGTCAAAAACACGGTTAGGATCTTGAATGTTATCTACAGGTGATGGTTTTAATGAATGGATCATATCTGGAAATTTTATTGCATCACGAATAAAAAATACCGGTAAGTTAAGGCCCACTAAATCCCAGTTACCTTGATCGGTGTAAAATTTAATAGCAAAGCCACGTGGGTCGCGCAGTGTTTCTGGGCTACCTTTTGAGTGAATTACCGATGAAAAACGTACAAAAACGTCAGTTTCTTTACCGACCTCGGTAAAAGGTGCTGCCATGGTTAAATCATCTAAACTTTTTGATGCCACAAATACACCATGAGCACCCGTACCACGCGCATGTACCACACGCTCAGGAATACGCTCACGTGCGAAGCGTTGTAGTTTTTGAATTAGTTGTACGTCTTCTAATAACACACTGCCGCGCTCGCCTGCAGTTATTGAATTTTGGTTGTCGCCAACAGCTGCGCCGTTGTCTTTAGCTAATGTAGCCGCGCTTGCTGGTAATGCCATCGCAAGTGTTAACGCGCTTAATGTTAGTTTTGTATTCTTGTTTATTGCGTTTAATAAAATATTCATGTCGACCTTATTATTTAAAATTGCCGGCAGTGCTGCTGGCTGTTTAACTGTTGAGGAGTGTATGAATATTGCTTTGTTCGGTAAAGTTGATTAAATAGATTGGAATAATTCATAAATAAGATTGCAAGAGGGGCTTAAAATATACTTTTAGATCCAATTTTAGGTTTATATATTTTTTGTAAACTTGATTAAATACAGCGGCTTTTAGTTTTGTTTATTTATGTTTGTAGTAGCGACAAGTAAATTCGTTCACTTTTTGTTGACATTCAAAAACAATAAAGGGAATATGCTCGCTAGTCGGGCTTATGCTCAGTTGGTGTTTTGCACAAAAAGTAAATGTTTAAGGTAACCCAATGAACGCTAAAATTGATTTAGTAATATTTGATTGCGATGGGGTAGTCATCGACAGTGAAATACTCAGCGCTCAAGTGTTGATTGATATGCTTGCGTATTTAACGGTTAACATTGACCGCGGATATGTACAGCAACACTTTTTGGGGTGTAATTTTAAAACCGTAAGTCAAAAAATCCAAAACGCCTTTAATGTCACTTTGCCAAATAGCTTTGAAGATGATTACCGAGAAGCGCTCTTAAACGAGTTTGGTTCAGCGCTCAGTACAACCGATGGCATAAACGAAGTACTTAATAACTTAGCTGTGCCCAAATGTATTGCCACAAGTAGCAGCCCAGCACGTACAGCTAAAGCATTAGATATAGTTAATTTAAGTAACTGTTTTAGCAATACGATATTTACCAGCAGTGAAGTAAAGCGTGGTAAACCCGCCCCCGACTTATTTTTACATGCAGCTAAGCAAATGGGCGTAAAACCAGAGCATTGCTTGGTCATTGAGGACAGCGAAGCTGGCGTATGTGCAGCCATAAATGCCAATATGCAAGTACTGCATTACAGTGGCGGGCAGCACATGCAAACGGCCATTAACTATGTTCGTAAAGCGTATCCAAATGTTGCTCACTTAACTCATTGGCAGCAGTTTTTTACAGCTTATCCTGCACTTAAAAGTAAAAACATTTAAACATGGCTACTTATACCAACACACATTTATAGGGTTTATAAGTGGCAAAATATAAGCGTTGTTAGTACTGATATTAATTATAAAACTAAAACAAGTGGTTACGCGTTTATAAAACTAAATTATAAGAAGCAAAGTCTTTAGGTATTAAGTACTTTGCTGTTAACAACTAGGAAATACCATGGCAACGAGTCCACACACACACACATTTAAAGATGTAAACGAAGAGCAACTTCCGGTTGCTAATAATAAGCTTCACGGCTGGAAACATTTTGCAGGGCTATACGCTGGTGAACATGTTGCTGCCACTGAATTTGTTATTGGCGCAACCTTTGTTGCATTAGGCGCATCAACCATCGACATTCTATTGGGGTTATTAATAGGTAACCTGCTAGCAATGTGTTCTTGGTGGCTAATTACGGCACCCATTGCAGTACAAACCCGCTTAAGTTTATATAACTACTTAAACAAAATTGCTGGTAACTCAATGACCAAGCTCTATAACTGGGCTAATGTAGTTATTTTTAGTATTATATCGGCGGCCATGATCACGGTATCCTCCACCGCCGTGCGGTTTTTGTTCGACATACCCGCGCAGCTTGATTGGTATCCAAACAGCTTTTGGTTTGTCGCCATTGTTTTAGCCGTTGGCTCAATTGTTGTATTTGTTGCTATGTATGGCTTTTCAACCGTTGCTGACTTTTCAAAACTGTGTGCGCCCTGGCTATTTGTTATATTTATTGCAGGCTCGTTCGCGTTATTCCCTGAGCTTTCAAACCACGTATTGGGTTCTACCTCTTTAACTAGCTTTAGCGACTTTATGACCATAGGCGACTCCTCCATCTGGACGGGCACCAATGCCGATGGTGAAAAAGGCATTGGCCTATTAGAAGTGATTGGCTTTGCATGGGCTGCTAACTCAATTACTCACTTTGGTTTAATCGACATGGCTATTTTTAGATTTGCTAAACGCAAAAGCTATGGCTTGTTCTCTGGTGTGGGTATGTTTTTTGGTCATTACTTAGCGTGGATCTCTGCTGGTATTATGGGCGCAGGTGTTGCGGTATTACTTAAAACAACTATTTCATCACTTGATCCGGGCGATGTTGCATACCATGCATTAGGTTGGACTGGCTTTGTTATTGTAATTATTGCCGGTTGGACTACAGCTAACGCAAACCTTTACCGCGCTGGCCTTGCAGCACAATCTATATTTGTTAATCAGTCACGTGAGCGCACCACCGCCATAGTAGGTGTGGTAACCGTAATTATTGCGTGCTTCCCGTTTGTATTTTCACAAATGCTACCGCTACTTACTTACGCCGGCTTATTAGTTGTGCCTGTGGGCGGTATTGTGTTTGCCGAGCATGTGTTATTTCCTAAAATTGGCTTAACACGTTACTGGGCTAAATATAAAAATATTACCCGCAGCATCCCTGCTATTGCCTCATGGGCACTTGCACTTGTGTTCGGTTTTGGCTTAAACGCAATTGATATAATGTCGTTTTACTACTTGTTTATTCCTACCTGGATTTTCACCATCGTTATTTACACACTTTTAGCTAAAAAATACGGTGCCGGTGAAGATTACACGCAAGAGATTGCAGCAGAAGAGCAAGAGCAACGTAATATTAAAGAATATCAAGCAGCACAAGCTAAAGACATTCCAAAGCCAGTAATTGATAGCTCTGTATTTACCAAAGTTCTTAATGGCATATCGACTATTTCATTAGTGATTATTTTTATATTTGCCAGCCAAGTGATGTTTTTCAGTGACACTATGGTGATGTACAGCGCTAATAAGTCGCAGTTCGAAATTGCCTGTTTTATTTGTACTGTTATTTATTTTGTTACTGCGTACTGGTCGTTAAAACGCCATAAAGTACTCAATACAGCATCGTAATTACTTATCGTAATACAGTATCGTAATTTATATTTTATTTTTGTTTAGTAAGGTCGCACCATGACGCAACATCAACACACAAACGCTCTTGTTACAGGGCTAAACCAACAAAGCTTGGCTCAATTACCAAGCCATGTTGACACACCAAGTTACGACCGTAGCGCCGTTAAAGCGGGGATTATTCATATTGGCGTGGGCGGTTTTCATCGTGCTCACCAAGCGGTATATGTTAACGAGCTTTTAAAAACCCCAGGCTCTGAGCAGTGGGGCATATGTGGTGTTGGCCTGTTAGAGGGTAACCGTGGTCTGCGTGATATTTTAAAGCAGCAAGATTACCTTTACACGCTAACTGTTAGACACCCAGACGGTAAAATAGATAACAAAGTAATAGGCTCAATGATCGACTTTTTGTTTGCTCCAGAGGACAAACAAGCGGTAATTAATAAACTCGCACACAGCGATACTAAAATTGTATCGCTTACTATTACCGAAGGCGGTTATAACTTTAACCCGGCAACGGGCGAATTTGATTACAGCAATCCAGATATTATTAACGACATTAATAACCCGAACGACCCAATTACGGCGTTTGGTTACATTACTGCTGCGCTAAAACTGCGTAAAGAGCAAGGTTTGGGCGCGTTTACAGTACAGTCGTGCGATAACATTCAGCATAACGGTAACGTAACACGTAAAATGCTTTTAGCCTTTGCTACAGAGCAAGACAAAAACCTAAGTGAGTGGATTGAGCAAAACGTATCGTTTCCAAATGCGATGGTTGACCGCATAACACCTGTATCTAAAAAGAGTGATATTGATTACGTGGTTGATGCCTATGGTGTTAGCGACGAGTGGCCAATTACTTGTGAGTCGTTTACACAATGGGTAATAGAGGACACATTTAGTGACTCTCGCCCAAATTGGGATGTTGTTGGTGCACAGTTTGTAACTGATGTGACGCCTTATGAAACCATGAAAATACGTTTACTTAATGCTGGGCATTCTGTGCTTGGTTTATTAGGTTCAATTCATGGTTATGGCACAATTGACGAAACGGTATCTGATGAATTATTTGCCACATACCTACGTGCTTTTATGGATAAAGAAGTAACGCCAAACCTTGAACCGCTTGAAGGTATTGATCTTCAAAGCTACAAAGATACGTTAATAGAGCGTTTTGCTAATCCTAATATTAAAGACAGCCTGGCGCGTATTTGCAGTGAAAGCTCTGCTAAACTGCCTAAGTTTTTAATTGCCACAATTAACGAAAACCTAGTACAAGGTCGAGATATATCGTTGGCAACACTTGTCATTGCTACTTGGTGTTTATACAGCGATAAAGGTGTAAGTGAAAAAGGCGAAAAGCTTGAAATTCAAGATGCTATGCAAAAAGAGCTAAATGCATACGCGCAGCAAAGCCAAGCTAACCCAACTGCATTTTTAAAGCTAGCAAGCTTGTTTGGTAAGCTTGAGCATAACGAAACGTTTACTGCTGAATATAAAAAGTCGATTGCTGCGTTGTATGCACCTAATAGTAAAATTAAAGCCATTATGCAGGCTGTACTTGATCAAAAGAGTAACTAATTATGAGCATTTTAATTAATCATAAATCAGGCGAAAACGTAAGTGTTAGCTGTTTTGGCGAAGTACTGTGGGATTGTTTTGATTCAGGTAAACGCTTAGGTGGCGCGCCACTTAACATGTGTGTGCGTATTAACTCACTTGGCATTAAAGCCGACATGATCAGCGCTGTTGGTAACGACGAGTTAGGCGCTGAGCTACTAGGCGAAATTACTAGCAAAGGCGTAAGCTGCGAATACATTGCTATTAATAGTGACAAAAAAACTAGCACGGTTGAGGTAACGCTCGACAGTGGTGGCTCTGCAAGTTATGAAATAGTGGCAGACTCTGCGTGGGATAATATAGCGCTTACCGATGAGTTACTTAGTAAAGTTAAAAGTAGCGATGTATTTGTATTTGGCAGCCTAATAGGGCGAAGCGAAACGTCTTTGGCAACATTAAATCAATTAGTTGATGTAGCAAACTTTAAAGTATTTGACGTAAACCTACGTGCGCCTCACTACACATTAGCAACACTCGTAGATTTAATGAACAAAGCCGACTTCATCAAATTAAACGATGAAGAGCTATACGAAATTGCTAAAGCTATGGGTTGTAAGTTTCATTCGCTTGAGCAAAACTTAGCCTTTATTGCTGCACAAACTAATACCGAATATTTATGTGTAACTAAAGGCAGCCATGGCGCATTACTCACCATTAAAGGCGAAAACTACTATAACTCAGGCTATTTAATTAGTGTTGTTGATACAGTTGGCGCAGGGGATTCGTTTTTAGGCTCGTTAATTTATCAGCTGTGCAGTAGTGATTGCGCACAACATGCGGTTGACTTTGCTTGCGCTGTTGGCGCTATGGTCGCCGAAAGTGCCGGAGCAACACCTACTTTAACGCATCAACAAATAAATGAATTTATGAACCCATAAATAAATTGGTGATAAGGTATTGTTAATTTTTATCGATAACTTATCGGGCAGATTAAAAAAGGCAGATTTACTCAGTAAAACTGCCTTTTTTGTTTGCCCAGCGAAGCTGGCAAACCCGATAGGCTGAAAGATGCCTTATCACCCCGACTAAGGGGAAGATAATCCGAATGGCAAGGGCGTCACTGGCTAACGGTGAGGTCTGAAGGAAG